>NZ_QUAJ01000086.1 GCF_003391055.1 Psychrilyobacter piezotolerans | reverse complement strand
GAAATCTAATTTACGTTCAGTTATTTCTAACTCTTCGTTAATTATCGTTATGTTCTCACATAACTTGAAGATCTAATAAAATTGTTAATTTATTATTTCATTATTATATAGTTTTCAATGTCCAACTGGTATTTCTCTCAAAAAAAAAAGAGAACATTACCAAATAAATAGAGAAAGAGCATAAATATTCTTTATATAGATCATAACGATCTCATAAAGTGCTCCTTAGAAAGGAGGTGATCCATCCGCACCTTCCGGTACGGATACCTTGTTACGACTTCACCCCAATCGCTAATCACACCTTAGGA
>NZ_QUAJ01000085.1 GCF_003391055.1 Psychrilyobacter piezotolerans | reverse complement strand
CAAGGTATCCGTACCGGAAGGTGCGGATGGATCACCTCCTTTCTAAGGAGCACTTTATGAGATTAGGTAACTAATCTATATAAAGAATATTTATGCTCTTTCTCTATTTATTTGGTAATGTTCTTGCTATTAGCAAAGGAGCATTAGCGACTATTGTTAATAAGTACCAGGCGACCTTAGGGAAGCGTGGCATACATTTACCAAAAGTTGGACATTGAAAACTATATAATAATGAAATAATAAATTAACAATTTTATTAGATCTTCAAGTTATGTGAGAACATAACGATAATTAACGAAGAGTTAGAAATAACTGAACG
>NZ_QUAJ01000084.1 GCF_003391055.1 Psychrilyobacter piezotolerans | reverse complement strand
AAAAGCTTTTAGGTTGTCGTTGGTAAGAATATCTTTAAGTGTAATAGTAGTCATAATAGTTATTATACCAAAAACCCCCAAGATGGGGGCTGGGGGTTGAAGAAGCGTTAGCTTTTTTTTATATACTATTGCTGTTACTTGATGAGCTTAGTGTAAAAGATTTTAATTGGTGTAGATTGGCGGCAAAATAATAGAAAATAAAATAAATAATTGACATTATTTAAAAAGTGGTGTATACTTATTTTGTCTTTGAAAGTGCGGGAATAGCTCAGTTGGTAGAGCGTCAGCCTTCCAAGCTGAATGTCGCCAGTTCGAACCTGGTTTCCCGCTC
>NZ_QUAJ01000083.1 GCF_003391055.1 Psychrilyobacter piezotolerans | reverse complement strand
ACCATGGCTGCATTGGCTACATTTCCAATTACCGAGGTGAATAATGCCGATACCCACATTATCATACTCACTGCCAATGGGAAATTTCCCCGGGTGTATTTTACAATATTGTGTCCAACAATATCCACGAGACCTGTGGCTTCGATACCCTGGATCAGCATAAATAACCCCATGAAGAAAAACAAGGTATCCCATTCCACATGTTTGAAAACCTCCATAGGTTCCCTTTTTGTTACGAGGATTAATACAACTGCACCACTGAGAGCCATTATAGCCAGTCCCTTATCGATGAAGTTATTCATCAAAAATCCAAAGATTACCAGGGCAAATATAGTAGCAGATTCCTGTAATAATCTTATGTTTTTTAAGGATCTGGATGCATC
>NZ_QUAJ01000082.1 GCF_003391055.1 Psychrilyobacter piezotolerans | reverse complement strand
CCTAACCATTTATGGAGGGATGTTCCTAAGGTGTGATTAGCGATTGGGGTGAAGTCGTAACAAGGTATCCGTACCGGAAGGTGCGGATGGATCACCTCCTTTCTAAGGAGCACTTTATGAGATCGTTTACGATCTATATAAAGAATATTTACATCTCTCTTTCTCTATTTATTTGGTAATGTTCTCTTTATGAGAAAATACCAGTTGGACATTGAAAACTATATAATAATGAAATAATAAATTAACAATTTTATTAGATCTTCAAGTTATGTGAGAGCATAACGATAATTAACGAAGAGTTAGAAATAACTGAACGTAAATTAGATTTCAAAAATTCTAAAAACAAAGAGCAAAAAATATTGATATTTATGTATATAAACATTAATAATAGGTTAAGAAATTAAGGGCGCACGGAGAATGCCTTGGTAGTAAGAGCCGATGAAGGACGTGATAAGCTGCGATAAGCTAAGACAAGCTGCAATTGAGCGTAATAGTCTTAGATTTCCGAATGG
>NZ_QUAJ01000081.1 GCF_003391055.1 Psychrilyobacter piezotolerans | reverse complement strand
TGGAATCAATTAAGTTTAGTAAAAAGAATAATCGTTGGTCTAATCGTCGGTATCATATTAGCAATCGCTGCACCAGATGCAGCAAAACCAGTTGAATTATTGGGATCATTATTCGTAGGAGCACTAAAAGCAGTAGCACCTATCTTAGTATTTTTCCTGGTAATGTCGGCAGTATCACAGCATAAACCTGGTCAAAAAACAAATATGAAATCTGTTATCAGTCTTTATCTTATCGGAACGTTCTTAGCCGGTGTAGTTGCCGTAGTAGGAAGTTTCATATTCCCGGTAACTATCGCTTTAGGAAAGGGAGTAGAAAATGTATCTCCTCCAAGTGGTGTAAGTGAAGTATTAAAAACATTATTGATGAACGTTGTAGATAATCCAATCAACGCATTATCAAATGCTAACTATATCGGAATCTTAGTCTGGGCATTATTATTAGGGGTAGCATTAAAGCATGCACCGGCTTCTACTAAAACAATGATCACAGACTTTTCAGACGGGCTGTCTCAAATTGTAAGATGGGTTATCCATTTAGC
>NZ_QUAJ01000080.1 GCF_003391055.1 Psychrilyobacter piezotolerans | reverse complement strand
ATAGTTACCGGATAAGGCGCAGCGGTCGGGCTGAACGGGGGGTTCGTGCACACAGCCCAGCTTGGAGCGAACGACCTACACCGAACTGAGATACCTACAGCGTGAGCTATGAGAAAGCGCCACGCTTCCCGAAGGGAGAAAGGCGGACAGGTATCCGGTAAGCGGCAGGGTCGGAACAGGAGAGCGCACGAGGGAGCTTCCAGGGGGAAACGCCTGGTATCTTTATAGTCCTGTCGGGTTTCGCCACCTCTGACTTGAGCGTCGATTTTTGTGATGCTCGTCAGGGGGGCGGAGCCTATGGAAAAACGCCAGCAACGCGGCCTTTTTACGGTTCCTGGCCTTTTGCTGGCCTTTTGCTCACATGTTCTTTCCTGCGTTATCCCCTGATTCTGTGGATAACCGTATTACCGCCTTTGAGTGAGCTGATACCGCTCGCCGCAGCCGAACGACCGAGCGCAGCGAGTCAGTGAGCGAGGAAGCGGAAGAGCGCCCAATACGCAAACCGCCTCTCCCCGCGCGTTGGCCGATTCATTAATGCAGCTGGCACGACAGGTTTCCCGACTGGAAAGCGGGCAGTGAGCGCAACGCAATTAATGTGAGTTAGCTCACTCATTAGGCACCCCAGGCTTTACACTTTATGCTTCCGGCTCGTATGTTGTGTGGAATTGTGAGCGGATAACAATTTCACACAGGAAACAGCTATGACCATGATTACGAATTTAATACGACTCACTAT
>NZ_QUAJ01000079.1 GCF_003391055.1 Psychrilyobacter piezotolerans | reverse complement strand
TTAGTGCTCCTACGAATAATGATCCCAATAATTCAACTGGTTTTGCTGCATCTGGTGCAGCGATTGCTAATATGATACCGACGATTAGACCAACGATTATTCTTTTTACTAAACTTAATTGATTCCACTTACTAAACATAATTCTACCACCTTCTAAATTTATTTATGTAACCTAGATAATTGATCTTCTTAATTTATTTTTGAAGTATCTGACAGATACTTTTTTCTTACTCAAAAAGTTCCGTATCTCACAAAATAAAGAAAGTCAGGGTTTCTTATACTTCCTTTTTTACAAGTTCAATTATCTCATTTTCCTCTGGAAATCTTCCCAGCGCCTTCTTAGAAAATAAAAGTCTGTCTCCAAGCCTTACTTCAAATACACCTCCAGATGAAGGGATCATTTTAAATTCTGAAAAATCATTTTTAAAGAGTCTTACCAAATCTGCCAGAGCAACTACTGCCTTCTGATCATATCCTCATGATGTACAAAATTCAATTGATAATACAGGTTTCATACTTTACCTCCCTATTTGTAAATAGTTTTTTTAATTAATTTTCCTTGATAACTCAATGTATCTATTAAGTTTTTAACTTTGTTAATTTGACAAATAATTACTTATTTATGGATATTTCATAGTATTTAATACTGAAAACAAGAATTTTTGTATAGCAAACAAACGTCCTCACTATTTTTTTTGAAGGCCTTATTCCCTCAATATTCTTATGGCAACTACCCTCCCAT
>NZ_QUAJ01000078.1 GCF_003391055.1 Psychrilyobacter piezotolerans | reverse complement strand
ACTGCGTGAAGTTGGAATCGCTAGTAATCGCGAATCAGCAATGTCGCGGTGAATACGTTCTCGGGTCTTGTACACACCGCCCGTCACACCACGAGAGTTGGTTGCACCTAAAGTAGCAGGCCTAACCTTTATGGAGGGATGTTCCTAAGGTGTGATTAGCGATTGGGGTGAAGTCGTAACAAGGTATCCGTACCGGAAGGTGCGGATGGATCACCTCCTTTCTAAGGAGCACTTTATGAGATCATTACGATCTATATAAAGAATATTTACACACTTCTTTCTCTATATGACTTTTATATTCCTTATACACGCCTATAGCTCAGCTGGTTAGAGCGCACGCCTGATAAGCGTGAGGTCGGTGGTTCGAGTCCACTTAGGCGTACCATTTTGGGGATATAGCTCAGTTGGGAGAGCGCCGCACTTGCACTGCGGAGGTCAGCGGTTCGACCCCGCTTATCTCCACCAAAACAACTTGGACATTGAAAACTATATAATAATGAAATAATAAATTAACAATTTTATTAGATCTTCAAGTTATGTGAGAACATAACGATAATTAACGAAGAGTTAGAAATAACTGAACGTAAATTAGATTTCAAAAATTCTAAAAACAAAGAGCAAAAAATATTAAAATTCTATTTTAATTAATAGGTTAAGAAATTAAGGGCGCACGGAGAATGCCTTGGTAGTAAGAGCCGATGAAGGACGTGATAAGCTGCGATAAGCTAAGACAAGCTGCAATTGAGCGTAATAGTCTTAGATTTCCGAATGG
>NZ_QUAJ01000077.1 GCF_003391055.1 Psychrilyobacter piezotolerans | reverse complement strand
ATCCTGAGCCAGGATCAAACTCTACATTCAAATTTATATCCTAACTTCATAAATGAAGTTTAGCTATCTATTAAAAGATAATTATTTTTATAGTGGTTCATTCCACTGTACACCTTAATCGATTGTTTGAAACAAGTTTCAAACGACAATTGAGTTTTTAATTTACACTTTCTTTCTCTATTTAATTGCTAATGTCCTGTTGTTTGCTTCAAAGATACTTCTCTGATGCACAAGAAGAAGTATACCGCGTTTACAAGTTTTCGTCAAGGATTATTTTGTTTTTTTATAATGTTTTTTCAAAACATTTTCTAAAAGAGGAAAACAAAACTAACATCATCTCTTTAAGTCTTTATTTTATTGACTCACAACCTCTGAAACATATATGTTTCAGCAGATGAAATAATTAAAAAAAGTGATCATTTTCATTCAACATAGATAACGTTTTTGTTATTTTATTATTTTAAGTGTCTTGATTTTTTTATTTTTTCTCGGATATCACCAACTTTTTTCTCTTTGGTTTCTCTCTATGAGGTCATCATTTAAAATTTAGTATCAAACATACTTAATTTTAATACTCGATGAATCGACCTAGGAGGATGAGGGTCAAACTCTCTTTATTTTTGATAGTATACATAAAAAAAAAGCCATCAACATTAGTTGATGACCCTTCTAACTTTTTGAATTTCTTCAAAAAATAAAAAAGACTTGGCAAGTTCCTATCCTCCCAAGGGGCTGCCCCCTAAGTACTTTCGGCGTTTACGGACTTAACTTCTGGGTTCGGAATGTGACCAGGTGTACCC
>NZ_QUAJ01000076.1 GCF_003391055.1 Psychrilyobacter piezotolerans | reverse complement strand
ATGGGAGGGTAGTTGCCATAAGAATATTGAGGGAATAAGGCCTTCAAAAAAAATAGTGAGGACGTTTGTTTGCTATACAAAAATTCTTGTTTTCAGTATTAAATACTATGAAATATCCATAAATAAGCAATTATTTGTCAAATTAACAAAGTTAAAAACTTAATAGATACATTGAGTTATCAAGGAAAATTAATAAAAAAAATTATTTACAAATAGGGAGGGAAAATGAAAAGAATACTATTAATATTAGTGATTAGTATAAGTTTAATGAGTTATGGAAAATCAATTAATAAAAAACAGTTGCAAAATAGAAATGGAGTGTTTTACGAAGTCAACCAACTAATTCCATATACAGGGAAAAAAGTTTATTACTATAAGAATGGTCAAATCCAAATAAAAGCAAAATTTAAAGATGGTAAAATCGAAGATGTAATTTCTTACAGTAAGAGTGGTTCAATTCTGGTAAAAACAAATGATAGATATGGTAAAATCGAAAATAAATTTTCCTACTATGAGAACAATCCAATTCTAGGAACAGTAAAATTTAAAGACGATAAAATCAAAAGGGAATTAATTTTTGACTATAAAAATGGGCAAATTGAATATGAAATAAATTTTGAAGAGGGGAGGATAGTTTATTTATTCAAATAAACTTATGAGCAAAAATGGGTAAATTGAAACTAAATTAAATTAATTTAAACTTTTTCCACCTGAGTGGCGTCTGATAAGTATAAGCAAATGAAAATAGTAATATTTTTTTCATTTCTTTCTTTCCTTAAAAATAAAATATAAAAATAAAAACCTCCTGACTGTGTGACTAT
>NZ_QUAJ01000075.1 GCF_003391055.1 Psychrilyobacter piezotolerans | reverse complement strand
ATCCTGAGCCAGGATCAAACTCTACATTCAAATTTATATCCTAACTTCATAAATGAAGTTTAGCTATCTATTAAAAGATAATTATTTTTATAGTGGTTCATTCCACTGTACACCTTAATCGATTGTTTGAAACAAGTTTCAAACGACAATTGAGTTTTTAATTTACACTTTCTTTCTCTATTTAATTGCTAATGTCCTGTTGTCTGCTTCAAAGATATTTCTCTGATGCACAAGAAGAAGTATACCGCGTTTACAAGTTTTCGTCAAGGATTTTTTTATCTTTTTATGAAAAAAATTAAAAACAATTTTTGAAATAGTAGTAAAAATACTAAACACACCTCCAATTTTCCTTTGTTTTATTGACTTACATCCACTCAAATGCATATGTCATCACAAACAAAATAATTTAAAAAAATGGTTTCTCCATCAAACATAAATAACATTTTTATTTTTTTAAGTATCTTGATTTTTTTCATTTTTATCCTTTCTCGGCTATCCCTATAAATTTTATGATCTGCAATCGAAATTCAAAAGATTTCGACACAGTGTGTACAAGAGAGCCTCTACGACCTCTAAGACACTCTCTTAGTGATAACCTTTAGGCATCCTATATAAAAAAAGAGGAGATAACCAAATGGTCATCTCCTCCTATATAAAAGTTATTGAACTCTTACATCTTTTGTATAAGGATCACTAATTACTTAGTGATGTTTCCTACTACACCTGATGCTACTGTTCTTCCACCTTCTCTTATTGCGAATCTTAATCCTTCTTCCATTGCGATTGGATGGATTAATTCTACTGTCATTTCAATGTTGTCTCCAGGCATTACCATTT
>NZ_QUAJ01000074.1 GCF_003391055.1 Psychrilyobacter piezotolerans | reverse complement strand
AAATCTCCATATTTTTTATGATGAAAAGAAGTTAGCTTCATTTCGGTAAAACAATTAGGACAAATCAATGGATCTTTTCCATAAATTTTAAAAATACGTTCTCTCCAAGTTAAAGGAATGATAGCAGAAATCTTTTTTTTGAAAAAACATCTAATATGTGATTTAAGGTTTGTTTTAATGTTTCTAGCATAAAATCCATATCTTCGGATAGCTTTAAATCCTTTGGGATTAATGTGTAAAATTAGTCTGCCAATAAATTTAAATAACGGAAGTGTAAGAAATATTTTTTCTTTTGTGGCAACGTCAATATACCAAAATGTAACTTGATTATTTTCGAATTTAGTTATTCTGTACTCGGCAATAGCAGGCCTCATGAGATAACGTCCAATATATTTTAATGCGCTAACTTCGTTATCAAGGGTTTCACCTTTAAGATTAATGAAAAAATCTTTTTTGTAACAAAGAGATATGATTTCTTTAGTTTTTTTGCATTTAGGATAAGCATTAGCGATACTTTTAAGAACTAAATATCTCCAAGAATTATTGAAAAATTTAGGTGGGAAAAACTCAAGGCTTTTCCACGTAAGATTCTTTTTAAAACCACCGAGGGAAAGAATTACATGAAAATGAGGATGAAAAGAAGAATCTCTACTAAAAGTATGAATAGCAACAATCAGTCCGAAATTTTCAATATCATATTTCTTAAACCAAGCTTTAAAAAGAGTTTTGATATGCTCAGAAAAAGTAGCTAATAAATCTCTTTTAATAATTGGGTAGTTCCAAATTTCTTTAGGAAGAGTAAAGATCATATGCTTGTGTTTTTTATCAATTAATTGAGAGGATAGTTTATGAGCCCATTTTTCTGCATAAATTTT
>NZ_QUAJ01000073.1 GCF_003391055.1 Psychrilyobacter piezotolerans | reverse complement strand
ACTTACATTGTATAATTAAATGCAACAAAAAAAGATCCATAGAGACTTCCTTGGTATAATGTATGTGCGAGCAAACATTAATGGAGGTTTCTATGAATCGAGAACATATTACCATTTTAGAAAGAGAAAGTATATTAAAATTTTTAACATTAGGTTATTCCAATGCGGAAATAGGAAGACAATTAGGGAGAGATAGAGCTACTATAGGTAGAGAAATCAAAAGAAATACTATTGATGGAGAATACAGTCCTTTTAAGGCTCAATTAGCTTATCAAGAAAGAAAAAAGAAATGTGGAGCCAAAAATATTTTAAAAAAAAGTATCCTTTTAATCGATATCCAAAAGAAGTTAGAAAACTCTTGGACCCCTGAACAAATAGCAGGAAGAGCAAAGATAGATAAGTTATACAATATATCATTTAAAACTATCTATAGAGCAATAGAAGCAGGGTTTCTTTCAGAAGGTGCTATTAAATTACTACCTAGAAAAGGTAAGGTTAAAAAGAATGGAGTTAAAGAAAAAAGAGGTACGATACCAGATAAAAAAATGATAGAAGAAAGACCACAAGAAGCAAATGATAGAAGTGAGATAGGACACTACGAGAGCGACACAATAGTAGGCGCAGAGCATAAAGGTGCTATTATGACTTACGTTTGTAGGAAGACAAGATTCTTAATAGCAGAACTGATGCCAGATAGAAAAGCTGAAACATTCAATAAAGCGACCCTAGAAAATTTTAAGTATATACCTGAAAAATTGGTGAAAACATTTACCTCAGACAATGGAAAAGAATTTTCAGGGTTTAAAGAACTTGAAGAAAAGTTAGAGATAAAAACATATTTTGCTAACCCGTATCATTCATGGGAAAGAGGGACTAATGAGAATACAAATGGATTATTGAGAAGGTTTTTTAAAAAAGGAACGGACTTTCTAAAGTTAACAAAAGAAGAGGTAAATATAGCAGTACAAAAAATAAATAATAGACCAAGGAAATGTTTAGGATGGAAAACTCCCCATGAAGAATTCTGGGGAGAACCAGGTGTTGCATTTAATTTGACAATCTAGGT
>NZ_QUAJ01000072.1 GCF_003391055.1 Psychrilyobacter piezotolerans | reverse complement strand
TTTCCTACTACACCTGATGCTACTGTTCTTCCACCTTCTCTTATTGCGAATCTTAATCCTTCTTCCATTGCGATTGGATGGATTAATTCTACTGTCATTTCAATGTTGTCTCCAGGCATTACCATTTCTACACCTTCTGGTAAATGTACTGCTCCTGTGATATCAGTTGTTCTGAAGTAGAATTGTGGTCTGTATCCTGTGAAGAATGGAGTATGTCTTCCACCTTCCTCTTTAGTTAATACATATACTTCTCCTGTGAAGTTTGTATGTGGATTGATTGTTCCTGGATGACATAAAACTTGTCCTCTTTCTACGTCTTCTTTCTTGATTCCTCTTAATAATGCTCCGATGTTATCTCCAGCTTGTCCTTGGTCTAATAACTTTCTGAACATCTCTACACCTGTACAAGTAGATTTGATTGTATCTTTGATTCCTACGATTTCAATCTCTTCTCCTACTTTTACTATTCCTCTTTCTACTCTTCCAGTTACTACTGTTCCTCTACCTGTGATAGTGAAAACGTCCTCTACTGGCATTAAGAATGGTTGGTCAATTGCTCTTTCTGGAGTTGGGATATATGAATCTACTGCATTCATTAATTCCATGATTTGATCTACCCATTTTTGCTCTCCGTTTAATGCTCCTAAAGAAGATCCTGTTACTACTGGTGCGTCATCTCCGTCGAATCCGTACTCAGTTAATAATTCTCTTACTTCCATTTCTACTAATTCTAATAATTCTTCGTCGTCTACCATGTCAGCTTTGTTTAAGTATACAATGATGTAAGGTACTCCTACTTGCTTAGAAAGTAAGATATGCTCTCTTGTTTGAGGCATTGGACCGTCTGCTGCTGAAACTACTAAGATAGCTCCATCCATTTGTGCTGCTCCTGTGATCATGTTCTTAACATAGTCAGCATGGCCAGGACAGTCTACGTGTGCGTAATGTCTTGCTGCAGTTTCATATTCGATATGAGCTGTGTTTATAGTGATTCCTCTTTCTCTTTCTTCTGGTGCTTGGTCGATGTTAGCGAAATCTACTGCTTTAGCTAATCCTAAATCAGATAATACTTTTGAGATTGCTGCTGTTGTTGTTGTCTTTCC
>NZ_QUAJ01000071.1 GCF_003391055.1 Psychrilyobacter piezotolerans | reverse complement strand
CAGCGCAAATATCTGGAATAGACATTATGGACTTAGATGATGCTGCTTTAGAACTTATGAGAAACGGGATCTATGCAGAAGCAGGAATGGGTTGTACAGGACCTATCATCCTAGTAAATGATGCTAACAAAGAGAAAGCAATAGTTATCTTAGGAGAAAATGAATATATAGCAGTAGAAAAAACAAGCTGCTAATATTAAGAACATAGAAATGAACTGCAACTATTAGACCAGTGTTTAATCTAAAAAGGAGTCATCAATTTATTTTGATAGCTCCTTTTTTTTGTCGCAGATTACACAGATTTAAAAAATTTATTTTGACCTTTCCTCTTAAAGTTTATCGTCGTCCTACTTTGCAATAATCATCTGGCAAGATAAACTTCTGGCACTTTTTGGTTACTTTTTTTTGCTTTTAACCTAAAAAATAAATCTGTGATCATCAGAATTCCTTCCGTGTATGCGACAGCATTCGCGCTCTATTTCTTTCTTTTAAATCCTTTGAACACGGATCTCTTTGAGATACACAGAAAAATATTTAATCTACACAGATCAAAATCTTTTCTCTTGGTTTTAATCGAAGTTTATAGTCGTTGAGCTTCAGCAGTACTGTTCCTACAACAACGATCGTGACTTACCTTCTAAGACAAGATGCTTATAGCTTCGGTTTCTCTGGTTTGAGAGAAACCATAAAAAGGAGGAGTCGAAACCTTCTTGATTTTCTTTGGTTCGTTTCTTTTCGCATTTTTATTTTTTCTAATAATATTAGAGAAAATAAAATACTCGCGACATCCGAAATGAACCCGTATTAAAGAGGGACTCTTTAGAATTTTATTTTTGTCGCAGATTATACTGAAATTTATAACCCTCACTACATCCACTTTGTTACTCCCTACGAGGGAGCAACATAAGAAGATGGTAGAGCTTTATTTTTGATCATGTACATAAAAAAAGAGCCATCAATATTAGTCGATGACTCTTTCAGCTTCTTTTGAATTTCTTCAAAAAATAAAAAAGACTTGGCAAGTTCCTATCCTCCCAAGGGGCTGCCCCCTAAGTACTTTCGGCGTTTACGGACTTAACTTCTGGGTTCGGAATGTGACCAGGTGTACCCCCGTAGCTTTTCTTACCAAGCTAACTATCTTAACAAATTTTTTAGCAATAAATTAAATTCATCACAAAATTTCGTTAGACATACTTTCTTATGAATGTTGTACATTCAAAACTATATAATAATGTTTTTTAAATTAACTCTTTTCTACCCGTAAAGGGCATCACCAATATCTCTAAAATTTACTTTCGTAAATCTAGAATATTGAGATTCTAAATCATTTTGCTTTAGGTTAAGTGTTCGTCATATTAGTATTGGTCAGCTAAAGACTTCACAGCCCTTACACCCCCAACCTATCAACCTCGTAGTCTCCAAGGTGACTTATCAATGATAGAATACTTATCTCTGAGTTGG
>NZ_QUAJ01000070.1 GCF_003391055.1 Psychrilyobacter piezotolerans | reverse complement strand
GGTTAGGCCTGCTACTTTAGGTGCAACCAACTCTCGTGGTGTGACGGGCGGTGTGTACAAGACCCGAGAACGTATTCACCGCGACATTGCTGATTCGCGATTACTAGCGATTCCAACTTCACGCAGTCGAGTTGCAGACTGCGATCCGAACTAAGATTGGCTTTCTGAGATTTGCTCCACGTCGCCGTATTGCTGCTCTCTGTACCAACCATTGTAGCACGTGTGTAGCCCAGCACATAAGGGGCATGATGACTTGACGTCATCCCCACCTTCCTCCTGCTCGTCGCAGGCAGTCTCGCATGAGTCCCCAACTTAATGATGGTAACATACGATAGGGGTTGCGCTCGTTGCGGGACTTAACCCAACATCTCACGACACGAGCTGACGACAGCCATGCACCACCTGTATCAACGTTCCACCGAAGCGGCACCAAGTCATCTCTGACGAGTTCGTTGTATGTCAAGTGCTGGTAAGGTTCCTCGCGTTGCGTCGAATTAAACCACATGCTCCACCGCTTGTGCGGGTCCCCGTCAATTCCTTTGAGTTTCACACTTGCGTGCGTACTCCCCAGGCGGTTCACTTATCGCGTTAGCTTCGGCACAGAGGTTCGACCCCCTACACCCAGTGAACATCGTTTACGGCGTGGACTACCAGGGTATCTAATCCTGTTCGCTCCCCACGCTTTCGAGCTTTAGCGTCAGTATCTGTCCAGTGAGCTGTCTTCACTATCGGCATTCCTACAAATATCTACGAATTTCACCTCTACACTTGTAGTTCCGCCCACCTCTCCAGTACTCTAGCCTGCCAGTTTCAAACGCAATACGGAGTTGAGCCCCGCATTTTCACATCTGACTTAACAAGCCGCCTAGACTCGCTTTACGCCCAATAATTCCGGATAACGCTTGCGACATACGTATTACCGCGGCTGCTGGCACGTATTTAGCCGTCGCTTCTTCTGGTGGTACCGTCACTTTCTTCTTCCCACCTGAAAGCACTTTACAATCCGAAGACCTTCATCGTGCACACAGAATTGCTGGATCAGACTTTTGGTCCATTGTCCAATATTCCCCACTGCTGCCTCCCGTAGGAGTAAGGGCCGTGTCTCAGTCCCCTTGTGGCCGTTCACCCTCTCAGGCCGGCTATCCATCGTCGCCTTGGTAGGCCATTACCCTACCAACTAGCTAATGGAACGCAAAGTTCTCCTCCAGCGCATATAGCTTTCATAAGTCCTCGATGCCGAGGTCTCATAATATCCGGTATTAGCTAACCTTTCGATTAGTTGTCCCAGTCTGAAGGGCAAATTCTTTACGCGTTACTCACCCGTCCGCCACCGTACTATCTTCCGAAGAAGAATTCCAGTCGACTTGCATGTGTTAAGCATTCTGTCAGCGTTCATCCTGAGCCAGGATCAAACTCTACATTCAAATTTATATCCTAACTTCATAAATGAAGTTTAGCTATCTATTAAAAGATAATTATTTTTATAGTGGTTCATTCCACTGTACACCTTAATCGATTGTT
>NZ_QUAJ01000069.1 GCF_003391055.1 Psychrilyobacter piezotolerans | reverse complement strand
CCTTGTATAATGAAATAGAGCTATAAAAGCACTATTTCTAGTTTATTTAATTTTTTAGTATATAATTAACATAGACGCTGTGGATTAGTGTGACCTCCTATAGCTTCGACTATTTCTTTTAGGCTCTAATCATAGTTCTATGTTTAATTGTTAATTAGTTAGATAACGCTCGACGTTTTATATGTAGCAAGGATACGTTAACATAGTTTTTATGGAGCACAACGTCAAATATTTTTATTTAAAGGAGTTGATAACTATGATTTTTGTTGGTATCGATGTTGCTAAAAATAAACACGATTGCTATATTTTTGATTCTTCTGAAAAGATGATCGAAACAAAGTTTTCTTTTCTAAATTCTTTAGAAGGTTTTACAACTTTTAAAAATATTTTATCCTCATATTCAGATGATTTTTCCAATATAAAAGTAGGAATAGAATCTACTGGACATTATAGCAATAACATTATCAATTTTATTCGTAAAAACAGTCTGGAGTTAAAAATATTTAACCCACTTGCCGTAAATCTTTATCGTAAAGCTATGACACTTCGAAAGACTAAAACCGATAAAATTGATGCTCAAATTATAGCTCAAATGCTTTTCAGCGATGATTCTAATTCCTACCTACCTATAGATTACAACATAAATGAACTAAAGTCACTAGCAAGGCATAGATATAGATTAATAGGTCATCGCGGAAAGTACAAAATATCTGTTACAAGAATATTAGATATTGCTTTTCCTGAGTTAAGTGGTGCAGTTTGGTCAGTACATCAAAAGTCTTCTTATGCTCTATTATTGGAGTTTCCTACAGTAGAAGATATTTCAAAAGCTCATTTAACAAAGTTAACAAACATCTTATCTAAAAATTCTAAAGGACATTATACTAAAGAAAAAGCTAAAGAAATTAAATTGCTTGCAACTAATTCTATTGGTACGTGCGAATGGTCAGTTGGTTTTGAACTACAGCAAACCATACGACTAATCCAAAACATCCAATATGAAATAGATCTCTTAGATAAGAAAATCAAAGAAGCTGTAATAGCAACCAAAACGACATTAATAACAATTCCAGGGATATCTTATGTTCTAGCTAGTATTATCTTATCTGAAATTGGAAATGTTAAAAACTTTTCTAATTCTGGTAAGTTATTAGCTTTCGCAGGATTAGAGCCTTCAACTCATCAATCAGGAAACTATACTGCAAATATGGCTAGAATGGTTAAGAGAGGTTCAAAATACCTCCGCTGGGCTCTTTTACAAGCAGCTAGAACAGTTAGTATGAGAGTTTTCGTTTTCAAAGAATATCTATCTTTAAAGAAATCCCAAGGAAAACATCATTTAGTAGCCATGAGTCATACAGCTAAGAAATTACTAAGAGTCATTTTTCATTTATTAAAAACGGATGAAAAATTCATCTGCAGTTAACTTTTAAAAAATTTAAAATCTTAGCACCTTTTTTTGTAATGCCATTTTTTTTAAACTTGACTTTAAAAAAAATCAATTATTTTTACTTGACTTCATATAGTTAGTCT
>NZ_QUAJ01000068.1 GCF_003391055.1 Psychrilyobacter piezotolerans | reverse complement strand
CTTATTTATGGATATTTCATAGTATTTAATACTGAAAACAAGAATTTTTGTATAGCAAACAAACGTCCTCACTATTTTTTTTGAAGGCCTTATTCCCTCAATATTCTTATGGCAACTACCCTCCCATATCTAACAGGATCATCTTATTAAAAGAGTCCTAAATTCCTTCGTTCTGCCTATCCATAAGTTGAGTGTCTTTCTGCTCCTTTGCTGAGTCCTATGGCTCTAATGGAAAAATTTCGACTACTAGCTCTTATTTGTCTTTTAGTACTTTTAAAACTAAATTTAGGTATCTTAAAAGATGGACGTTTTACCTTTTTTAGTTCTTTTTTCTTTTCGATGTTTTTGTTTTTTTCCTTATGCTACTTGTTCCAATGTTGGTCTTCTTATATCTAACAATAATTTTTTGCCACTATATTCAATTCCTTTAGTTAATATCGTGAAGAATATTCTTATGAGTTTACAGCAAATGGCTATTACGGCTTGCATTTTCTTCAGTGGACTATTGGTTCTAGTGATGTAATATTTATATATCTCTGAAAATTCTTCATTTTTTCCTATTAATGGCATTGCAGCTCGAAATAGTATAGCTCTGAGTCTGCTTCTGCCCCTTTTACTTATCCTTGTTGAACTATTGTGTTTTCCGGAGCTATTTTCCATTAAAGATAATCCAGCATACTTTTGAACTTGTTTAGCTGATTTAAAACGTTTAATATCACCTACTTCTGCTGCAAAAGCAGTTACAGTAGCTATTCCAACACCTTTGATCGCAAGTAATTTCTTGGTTTCAGGAATTTCATTACATAAATTCTCCGATTCTTCCGTTATCATATCCAATTGTTTGGTTTTGTACTCATAATCCTCTATCATCATTTGAATATCTAATTTAGCCATTTCAGTACCTTTTGTAAACCCGATACTTTGTTTAGCAGCCTCTACTAGCTTTTTAGCCTTACTTAATCCTACTGCTCTTAATTTTGCATCTTTCCATTTTTTTAAAATACCATCAACGCCCAATTCAACAATTTCTTTAGGCAAAGGGGTTTCTTTTAATATCATCAAACCACTTTTTGAATCTATAGCAGAATATGCTAGTTTGTACTCAGGAAAATATATTGAAACCCATCTATGGAGTCTGTTCTTAATACCATTTAACTCATTGACAATCTTTTCTCTACACCTGTCTGCAACTCTTAAATCAGCGTATATTCCTTCTGGTATATATGGATAACTAAATCGCCCATTGATGACTAATTTCGCGATTACTTTCGGATCCTTGGAGTCATTCTTTGTTTGATTGTTATCATCTAATTCCTTAGTTTGCTTGACATGATATGGATTAACCATTGCAATGGTTATATTGTGATTTTTCATATTCTCACATAAATTAAACCAGTAATGACCTGTTGGCTCTAATCCTGCTATTATTTCTGTTTTTTGATGTTTTTGACAAACCTTTTGAAGCCAATCATTAAATTTTTCAAATCCAATGCTACTATTTGCAAATTTAAAGGTTTTTGATAACTCAATTCCCCTCCAATCAAATGCTCTAGCATATTGAGTTGTACTTCCGATATCGATTCCTACTATTAAACTTGATTCTTTTACTTGACTTATTTTGCTATTTTGGTTAAACTTCATGTGGATACCTCCGTAAAATATTAGGGTTTAGTCGTCTTAATTTTACATCGAGGTATCTTTTTTTTTCAACCATTTACTTTTTTATTATACAGGAATGCTCCTT
>NZ_QUAJ01000067.1 GCF_003391055.1 Psychrilyobacter piezotolerans | reverse complement strand
CTTAAAAAAAGCTTTTAGGTTGTCGTTGGTAAGAATATCTTTAAGTGTAATAGTAGTCATAATAGTTATTATACCAAAAACCCCCAAGATGGGGGCTGGGGGTTGAAGAAGCGTTAGCTTTTTTTTATATTCTATAATCTATGAGGTTATAGTGAAAAAAATTTGATTTAGGAGCTTGTAAGGTATATAATTTATAACTTAAATGGAGTATACTTGTAAGAAGCTGGGTTATTCTATACGATCAGGAGGGCACCAATGAGCAAAAGTCTAGATAAATTCCACAATGAATTAAATAAACTTGAAGAATTGTTATTGCCGTTATACTCAGATCATGCAGAATTATTTGAATACCTAGATTCTATCAATAGTTCTAGAGATGTTCACGAGAAAATGGCATCAATTAAAAAGATTCAGAAATATTGCGAGTCCCAGTCAAATGTAATAGACCGTGATATTCTCAATCGCATTGACCATTTAAAAGATCTTTTAAGATGATTTAACGTTTTTACTGTACAGAATAATTCAGCAGCTTATGGGAAAGTTCCTATTACCCCCAATAAATATTATGATTTGATAAGTTATGGTATTTTGAGAGAATAAGGAAGTTTTTTTAAAAAGGGTCTGATTAAATTTATAATTTGAGGAGATATATGAAAGTTCAAAATAATAAAGAATATTTTAATAATAATGTAGATAAATGGGTGGATTATTTAACCGATGATAGAACCTTTGCTATTGAAGAAAGTTTAAAAATAATGAACATTTATAAAGAAAATAATGTTTTAGAAGTTGGTGCAGGTACGGGGACTTTTTATTCTTTTTTAAATTTTAATAAATCAGAAAATTATCTGGGAATAGATATTTCAGAAGAAATGTTAATGGAGTTTAAAAAAAGGTTTCCTGAAGTTGAGACCTGCTGTATGAATTTTGAGGAAAAGATAAATTTAGATAGAAAATTTGATATCATTGTATTGTTTGACAGCATTCCTCACTTTGAAAGAATAGATATTCTATTTGAAAATGCTGCGAAAATATTAAATAAAGGTGGAATTTTTTATATAATACATTCTAAAACAAGAAATCAATTGAAGGAACACCATAAAAAAATAAATTATAATCTAAATAGAGATGCTATTCCCAATGATATGACTTTAGAGAAAGAGTGTTTAAAATTAAATTTAAAAAATATTGTTATAAAAGATGAAAAATTCTTCTTTTTCAGCTGTCAAAAATAAAAATCCAAAGGTTCCGCCTTTGGTACGGGACGCTTTAGATATCGCGATTATTTTATTTTCTCTAGTAATATTAGAAAAAAATATAAATTTTAAGGGTTTCGTCCTTAATACGAGTTACTTTTTCTCTTGAAAGAAAAACTAACGAAAAAGTTCAAGGAGTTTCTTACTCTTCCTTTTTATGGTTTCTCGATTGACGAGTACGAAATTTTCTTATAGTTATAAGAAAATTACGATGTCAAAGAGAAACCGAAGCTAAAACCATCTTGTCTTAGTGGAGTAAGTCACGATCGTCATTGTAGGAACAGTACTGCCGAAGCTTAACGACTATAAACTTCAGTTAAAACTCAAAAAGAGGAGCCATCAAAATTAATTGATGACTCCTTTTTTTTATTATTAATAATTAGCAGCTTGTTTTTTCTACTGCTATATATTCATTTTCTCCTAAGATAACTATTGCTTTCTCTTTATTAGCATCATTTACTAGGATGATAGGTCCTGTACAACCCATTCCTGCTTCTGCATAGATCCCGTTTCTCATAAGTTCTAAAGCAGCATCATCTAAGTCCATAATGTCTATTCCAGATATTTGCGCTG
>NZ_QUAJ01000066.1 GCF_003391055.1 Psychrilyobacter piezotolerans | reverse complement strand
TTTGCTATTTTGGTTAAACTTCATGTGGATACCTCCGTAAAATATTAGGGTTTAGTCGTCTTAATTTTACATCGAGGTATCTTTTTTTTTCAACCATTTACTTTTTTATTATACAGGAATGCTCCTTAAATTTATTAATAAAAACACAACAAAATAATATAAAATCTACCTCTATACCTTGAGATGTATTTTTAACATATATATGATTTAAAAAATTTTAAATAGGATGAATGGGAATTTAGTGGATAGAAATTTGGTGAATAGAAATTATTATTCAGCTAAACTTCCATTTTTTTTCCTATTTAAAATCCATTTACTTCTCCCGGAAGTATTGTGATCTCATTGTCAAAAATAAAAATTATTAAATTTTTTCATTATTCCTCCATTATTTTTTTTATACTTTCCATGGCATAATATATCTCATCTTTTGTATTGAAGTGGCTGAAACTGAACCTTACCGTTCCCCTGGGAAAAGTTCCCAGAGTTTTATGGGCACCAGGAGCACAGTGCATTCCCGACCTTGTCATTATTCCATAATCATTACCCAGTTTATAGGCTATCTCGCCGTTATCGTGGTTGAAAAAATCCAGTGATACCGCTCCTGTCCTTCCCTGAGGGGTGTCTTTTCCCACAACGGCTATCCCGTTTATCTCCTTTATCTCATCTAAAAATAATTTTAACAGCTCATACTCCTTTTGTCTTATGTTTTCCAACCCTGTATTTTTTAAATACTTTATTGAGGCATTTAATCCAAAGATGCCTGGAATATTAGGGGTTCCCGCCTCATATTTATCCGGCATATAACAGGGCTGTCTTTCTTCTTCCGACAAACTTCCAGTTCCTCCGTCGATGAGACTGGGAATTATCTCAACCAGTCTGTCGTTTATTATAAATCCTCCGATCCCCTGGGGTCCGAGAAGTGATTTATGACCTGTGAAAGCTATAGCATCGGCTTTTAATTTTTTATAATCGATATCCAAAAATCCTGCTGTCTGGGCTGTGTCCACTATAAAAAAAATATTTTTTTCCTGGCAGATCCTCCCCACTTCCTCTAAGTTTAAAATTGTCCCGCAGACATTGGAAGCATGGGTCATTATTACTGCCCTTGTATTTTTTTTTAATTTTGATTTAAAATCCTCTATATCCAGATCGCCGTACTTGTTGCACTCTGTTTTGGAAACCTTTACATTTAAAGAATTCAATGGCCGCATCACTGCATTGTGCTCCATAGAGGACACCACCACATGATCGCCTTCCTTTAACAGCCCTTTTATCAATAAATTCAAACTTTCTGTTATATTTTTAGTGAAAACAACATTTTCAGGCTGATCAAAATTAAACAGTTCACATATAAGCTCCCTGGTTTCAAATACTGTATCGGCCACACTATAGGCTGTTTCATAGGCTCCCCTGTTGATACTTGTACCCAGATTATTTATATAATTTAAAACAGCTTCCCCTACACATTTTGGTTTAGGAAAGGACGTTGCCCCGTTGTCTAAATAAATTTTTTTCATTTTATCTCCTTTTATTAATAAACGTCAGTAAAAAAAATTGTATATTAAAAGGTAGAATATAATTTTTTATACAATATTCTTTGTAAGTGATATTTTTTTTACTTAACGCAGCTAATGAATTTATAATTTTTTATAAATTGTATCTAAAAAAGCCACCTATAATTAGTGGTATTGATTATATGATCCCTTTGGGATTTTGTTTCATAGAATTTAAAAAGTTTTTATTTGAAATATTAAGAATTGATCTAAAGTTGGAAAAAAGAATGAGAATAGTTTTTTATAAAAATTATTTCAGTTTAAATTTCTTCATGTTATCCATTTACAGTAGATCTCATAACTTCCACCGGAAGTTTTAATTGATTTTCAATTTCACTGATAAAATTTCATGATTCCTCCTTGTATAATGAAATAGAGCTATAAAAGCACTATTTCTAGTTTATTTAATTTTTTAGTATATAATTAACATAGACGCTGTGGATTAGTGTGACCTCCTATAGCTTCGACTATTTCTTTTAGGCTCT
>NZ_QUAJ01000065.1 GCF_003391055.1 Psychrilyobacter piezotolerans | reverse complement strand
AGTAAGCTTGGTAAGAAAAGCTACGGGGGTACACCTGGTCACATTCCGAACCCAGAAGTTAAGTCCGTAAACGCCGAAAGTACTTAGGGGGCAGCCCCTTGGGAGGATAGGAACTTGCCAAGTCTTTCAAGATGCTTCTTTAGCTCAGTTGGTAGAGCGCTCGACTGTTAATCGAGTTGTCGCAGGTTCAAGTCCTGCAAGAAGCGCCATTAACGGAGCATAGCGCAGCCCGGTAGCGCACCTGCCTTGGGAGCAGGGGGTCATAGGTTCGAATCCTATTGTTCCGACCATTTCAATAAAATATACCAAGATACGCGGGAATAGCTCAGTTGGTAGAGCGTCAGCCTTCCAAGCTGAATGTCGCCAGTTCGAACCTGGTTTCCCGCTCCAAAATTTCTTTTAAAAAAGAGCCTGTAGCTCAGCTGGATAGAGCAACGCCCTTCTAAGGCGTGGGTCAGGGGTTCGAATCCCTTCAGGCTCACCATTTAAGCAAAATATGGTGGTTGTAGTTCAGTTGGTAGAGCGCCAGTTTGTGGTACTGGTTGTCGCGGGTTCAAGTCCCGTCAGCCACCCCAAGAAATAAAAAAATAAGCGCCACTAGCTCAGCTGGTAGAGCACTCGACTTTTAATCGAGTTGTCACAGGTTCAAACCCTGTGTGGCGCACCATAACAATTTAAATATGCCGCTTTAGCTCATCTGGTAGAGCAACTGACTTGTAATCAGTAGGTGATTGGTTCGACTCCGATAAGCGGCACCATAATTTACATTTAAAATATGCTCCGTTCGTCTATCGGTTAGGATTCTTGGTTTTCACTCAAGCGGGAGGGGTTCAACTCCCCTACGGAGTACCATATTTTAAAAAGTGGAAAGTATATGTAATTTGGTGAGATGTCCGAATTGGCTAAGGAGCCGGTCTTGAAAACCGGTGAACCCGCAAGGGGTCTGGGTTCGAGTCCCAGTCTCATCGCCACATATGCCTTGATAGCTCAGTCGGTAGAGCAGAGGACTGAAAATCCTCGTGTCCGTGGTTCGATTCCGCGTCAAGGCACCACTTATGCTCGCATAGCTCAGTTGGGAGAGCACCTGCCTTACAAGCAGGGGGTCACTGGTTCAAGTCCAGTTGTGAGCACCATTTAAATTTAATATAATATATGGGGGTGTAGCTCAGTTGGTTAGAGTGCCTGCCTGTCACGCAGGATGTCGCGAGTTCGAGTCTCGTCACTCCCGCCATATATTAAATTCAAGATCTCTTAGGAGATTTTTTTTTACAAAATTATATAAAGAAGCTTTTAAAATTAAGGGTTAATTTATGTATACACATGATAATAAAGTTTTGATAATTAATCTGATAAAAAAGAAAAGTTTTTAATAAAGCATAGATAATAAACTCTTGTCTTATAGGCAGGAGTTTTTTTATCTAAATTTTAAAAATAAATATGCCTTATTAATATCTGTATACATTTATATGAAGCTTTTACTTTTAACCATTAAGCGGTGTATCGATGGGTTTGAGAATAAAATAGGAATAATTTATGTCTGTGTAATACTCTCAAAAGAGATTGAGTCATCAGGCTATATAGAAAAAAATCCACAAAATGTATACATAAGCTTGAGTGCCTCCCTTTAATAAAATAAATGAGAGGAATATTAAACTCAGGAATATATCTGACTATGACAAAGAATAGGCAGGAAATTAAAGCAGTAGACAATAAACAAATAAAGTCAGCAACCCTAAGAGATCTTAGGCGGAAAAGAAACTGTGCTGGGTATAAATAGAAATGAATAAAAAATATGGATGTGGCAATAAATGGGATAGGAAATTTGCCAACAGATATAGTAAAATAATTTTTATTTTAATAGAAACAAAGATTATCTCCTAATAAAATAACAGTAAGGTTATTTTAAGTGCAGATAAAAAATATGTTTTTTTTTAATTTTTCAACCTTATAACATATTAGTTTTCTTGGTTGTGTGACAACAAAAACAGTATGTCTAGCTGTTTTTGTTTTCTGAATTGTAAAATTTTAAAAAAAACAAAAAAAACTTTATAAAAAAACAAAATAATCCTTGACGAAAACTTGTAAACGCGGTATACTTCTTCTTGTGCATCAGAGAAATATCTTTGAGGCGAACAACAGGACATTAGCAATTAAATAGAGAAAGAAAGTGTAAATTAAAAACTCAATTGTCGTTTGAAACTTGTTTCAAACAATCGATTAAGGTGTACAGTGGAATGAACCACTATAAAAATAATTATCTTTTAATAGATAGCTAAACTTCATTTATGAAGTTAGGATATAAATTTGAATGTAGAGTTTGATCCTGGCTCAGGAT
>NZ_QUAJ01000064.1 GCF_003391055.1 Psychrilyobacter piezotolerans | reverse complement strand
TGTTTATGGTAAAGTAAAAAGACAGCACAGTTGCAAAGTAAAATGTCAGCGTTTTAGCAATAAATAAAAAAAGACCATTGACACATATCAAATTACACTCTAATAATTTAAGTGACTAAACTAAACTTATTAGGGAGTGTGAAAGGATGTTGCCAATGATCAATAAATATAATATCAAAACTATGTATGAACTGCAAGGAAAATCTTTGAGAGCTATTTCTGAAGAAACAGGTCATTCGTTTAGAACCGTTAAAAAATATGCTACTATGGAAGATTTTAATGTCAAATTAAAACCCAGAGTATATTCTTCTAAATTAGATCCATTTAAAGAAACTATTTTTACTTGGTTGAAAAATGATCTAGATAAACCTTTAAAACAAAGACATACAGCTAGAAAAA
Source organism: Psychrilyobacter piezotolerans (assembly GCF_003391055.1). NCBI lineage: Bacteria > Fusobacteriati > Fusobacteriota > Fusobacteriia > Fusobacteriales > Fusobacteriaceae > Psychrilyobacter > Psychrilyobacter piezotolerans. Next base: position 2,023 of record NZ_QUAJ01000064.1, on the reverse strand, counting down.
TTTACGATAGATTAAAAAATGAATTCATAGAGGAGTGTGATGTTAGCTATAAAACTATTGCTAATTTTGTTTCTAAAGCTAGAAAGACAATTAATAACCCTGAAACGCATGGTATGACTTATCTTAAGCATTCTCATGGGGAAGCACAACTAGACTTTGGGGCAACAACCTATATCCATAGTGGAGAACTTGTGAAGGGTTATCATCTTGTGATTACATTTCCATACAGCAATCATGGCTATGTTCAATTGTTTCCCGCACAAAACCAAGAAGCTCTTTTTGCGGGAATGAAAAATATCTTTGAGTATATTGGTAAAGTTCCTAAGGAAATATGGTTTGATAATATGTCTACTGCTGTAATTGAAATTAAAAAAAATGGGAAAAGAACTTTAACAGACGATTTTTATAGGTTTGCTGCACATTATGGATTTCAAGCGAAGTTTTGTAATCCTTCAAGCGGGAATGAAAAAGGTAGTGTAGAGAATAAAGTCGGATATTTTAGAAGGAATTTCTTTGTCCCTATCCCTGAAATTAAAGATTTAAATGAGTTTAATATTAATCTGCTTTTTCAATGTGATGAAGACTCTAAAAGAGTTCATTACCTGAAACAAAGTGAGATATTTACATTGTTTCAAGAAGAAATAAATGAATTTCTACCTTTAAATAGAAATTCATATGAAGTATTTAAAATTTTAAAGGCAAAAACTAATAAAATGGGATATGTAAATTTTAAAAACAATATTTATTCAGTTCTTCCAAGGTTAAAAAATCAAGAAGTTTGGATAAAATATTATTATGATCACATCGAAATCTTAGATGAAAAATACAATTTACTAACCAAACATAAACGATCATACTCAAAACATATTAGGTATACTAATTGGAAAGAATGGATTGAAGTATTAAAAAACAAACCTAGATCCTTTGAAAATACAGAACTTTTCGATGAATTACCTCAGAGTTTCACAGCTTTTTTTAAAAGTAAAACAACCTATGATGAAAAACGAAAATTATTATCACTTCTAGGAGAATTTTTAATAAAAGACTCTCTAGAAGTGGCTATCGCAGCTTTAGAAGAGAACACTTCTAAAGGGATCCAAGATATAGAATCTTTTAAGGTATCATACAGAGCTAAACTAGAGCCCTCTAAAATATATGATTCTTTAAAATTAAAGGATTATATTCCTAAAATAACTGAATTTGAAATTGATTTAACTCAGTACGATAGATTGATGGGAGGAGTTTATGGATAAACTAGAGATATATTGTAAAAAACTAAAATTAGGATCAGAAATTTTAGAAGACTTTGAAGAGATAGAATTTATCAATAAAAAAGATTATCTTACTAAAGTATTAGAGAAAAGCTGTTCTTACTCAGAAATCAGGAGAAAAAATAGGAGGATTAAAGATGCTAAATTCGATCTCATTAAAACCTTTGAATCCTATGAATTTAAAGAAATAGAACTGCCTTTAACCTTGACTGAAGAAAGTGTTAAAAAGTGTGAATTTTTAGAAAAAAATGAAAATTTGATTTTCTATGGTCCTTCGGGTCGTGGAAAAACACATTTGGCTATTGCCATTGGGATAGAAGCATGTGATTTAGGTAAAAAAGTAAGGTTTTACAAGGTTTCACATTTAATAAATGATTTATTAGAGGCTAAAGAATCCGGCTTATTAGCCAAATTCTTAAAGACTTTACAGAAATTCGATCTCATAATTTTAGATGAATTGGGCTATGTTCCCCTAGGAGAACGTGGCGCGGAACTCTTTTTCCAAGTAATAGCAGATTGTTACGAAAGGAAAAGCCTGATTGTAACTACAAATATCGAGTTTTCAAATTGGGTGGGGGTGTTTATGGATAAAAAGATAACCAGTGCCATAATTGATAGGATAGTTCACCATGGACACCTTATCATGTTCAACGGAAGCAACTGGAGAGTAGAAAATTCATTATCGTTATTGAAGTGATCAGTGGTGACTTTTTAAATTGCAACACCGCTGACATTTAAAGTTGCAAAACACA
>NZ_QUAJ01000063.1 GCF_003391055.1 Psychrilyobacter piezotolerans | reverse complement strand
AGAGCCTAAAAGAAATAGTCGAAGCTATAGGAGGTCACACTAATCCACAGCGTCTATGTTAATTATATACTAAAAAATTAAATAAACTAGAAATAGTGCTTTTATAGCTCTATTTCATTATACAAGGAGGTCTATCTAACATACGTATTCCTCCAAATGTAATTGAATTACCTCTAATTTTTTCAAGTCTTTCAATAGTATCATCTAGTCCAAATATATTAGGTCTAGTACTATTAATTAATAAATGTGCTGATGAATAAGAAGTAAAAAACTTCTTTACTTCATCAATGTTTTTTAAAGCATTTAATACATGTTGCTCATACATAAAATGTCTCCTATTTCCTATAATATAAATAGACTACTGAAAAATCAAATTATTTCCCCCTTGACTTCCGTAATATAATTGTATAGACTGTTATTGTCGTTACAAAATGATTTCTTTTAGAGAGGTTCGAATAAGTCAGCCGACTATATGTCGTAATCTTAAACTAGAGGAGGGATATCATGGATATCTTAAAACTTTTACTTAAACTTGGCATTCTAGTAATAGAAATTGTCATGTTCTTTAAGGGATAGTCGTTTGTAACGACTTTTATATTTATAAAACATATTCATAATTTATTTTCAATAAAACTTCTACAAATTTTATAAGTTTTTCACTACTTTCTTTTGAGGTAGCTTCTAATTTGTGAGTAGCTGTATTTCCTTCTCCTCTTATATGCTCTGCCATTGGTTTAAGTTTATTTGTTAGGTGATTTTTTTCTATAAGTAAGTTTATGTAATATTTAAAAGATTCTCCTTCTATTGCTTCTTTTTCCAAATCACAAGCTAAATGCATCAATATTTTTCTACACATTAAAGCTGAAGCGGTATATGCACTGACTTTAAAACAATCTCTTGCTTCATTGTAAGCAGACTCTAATTCTTTAGATAGATTTTTAACCATTTCCCCATATACTGCTCCAGGGTATTGCTTTCCATCATATGGTGAAAAAAAAGTAGGAGCTTGGCATGAATGGCATATATATACTCCTGATTTTAACTCCTTTATTGTATTCTTACTAGTCATATCATTTGATTTAATATTGAATCCTTTTTCTGACGAAATACTACTACCACAGTATCCGCAATTAAATTTTTTACTCACCATTATCATCAGTTGATAATACTCCATATCTTCTTTTAAATGCTGCATTTTGTTACCCCCCCTCAAATTTAATTACATTATTTATATTGATAAAGTTTCCTACTCTCCACAAACCTTCCAAGCTCCTAATCCTAATCCCTCTAGCCTCTCCTACACTCATCGCCCTGGTATTCTTGTTATACCTGCAACGTTCTCTATGATACTTTTTACCGCTTTTAGTTAGATTTATTTTCAGTTCTTTTTTCATTTTTTTTCTAAAATTCCAATTGGAATATTCAAAACTTCACCTTTTCTTAATAAATCAAAATTCTTTTTGTTAACATTTAATATTCCCATCAGAGCTTCAAATTGATCCCAAGATAAATTTTTATTTTCACGGTCTCGCCACAAATTCCACAAACTTTGACCTTCGCTAACTTTAAAGGTTTCTGAAATTAATTCGATATATGAATCTGTTAATATTATTGGAAATATATTTTTAAAAAATTCATATATAGTTCCTTCTAATTCTTTAATGCCATTCAAGTCCTTAAAATATTCAGTACCAAATTCCAATACACTTGCTTTTACAAATTCTTTACTATTTAATTTTTTTCCTAGAGTGCTACCAAATGGAACATTAGTTATAAAAATAAAAATATCATCTTGATATCTCTCATTTGTATTCCAAATAAAAAAAGACCTAGCGATAAAATTTTTATATTGATTTAATAAATTACTTCCTTCTGAATATCCTTTTGATTCTATCCAAACATCTCTTGAAATATTTTTATATTTCATGAATCCTTGAAGATCAAAACTAATTTCTTTTTTAGTTTCTGTTTTAAATTTTAATTTATTTGGATTATCATAAGCATTGAATGTGACTTTAAAATTAGAATGTTGTAAATTAGCTGTTAGTATAGCTCCAAATTTTTGTACATATTCTAAACCAATTTTGTGTTGTTCTTCTGGCATAATTCCCCCTTTTGAAATTTTACATAAAGATCTAAAAGATTTTTTAATTCATATTTAGAAAAAGAACTTTTTATTATTTTTCTATTTAAAAGAGTTCTTACCCTATTTTTTAATAATTTATTTGGGCTAGCAATTCTCTCAATGATAAAAAAAATTTCTTCTTTCTTTAATAAATCTAATGTCTTTCCAAAGTACCCTTGAGCTGCATTTTCTATGCCGTAGTACCTTTTTCCTAAATATACATTTTCTAAATAATATTTTAATATTTCATGTTTTTCTTCTAAAAGCTCTATTTTTAAACTGTATAATGCCTGCTTAACTTTTCTTCTATAAGTTCTATCTCTAATTAATTTCTTTTTCTCTCTTTTTATATCATATATTTGTTGTGTTATTGTACTTGCACCTTGTTTTCTTTTTTTACTTCGATTATTAATAATAATTGCTCTAAAAATTCCAATTAAATCTATACCAAAATGTTTACAAAATCTTTTATCC
>NZ_QUAJ01000062.1 GCF_003391055.1 Psychrilyobacter piezotolerans | reverse complement strand
TTAGCATCATTTACTAGGATGATAGGTCCTGTACAACCCATTCCTGCTTCTGCATAGATCCCGTTTCTCATAAGTTCTAAAGCAGCATCATCTAAGTCCATAATGTCTATTCCAGATATTTGCGCTGTTACTACTTCTTTTTCTGGTTTTACAAATTCTTCCACTGGTTTTTTAGGTGCTTCAACAAAACCAGCTAAGATCTCTTCGTATCCTGCTTTTTTTATCATCTCATATTCTTTGCTTACTATTGCAGCAAGATCATTTTTCCCTAATAGTGCAGCATATTTTATTGCTCCTTCTACTACAGGTACTCCTGATGCTCTAGATAAGATTAATATAGTTCTCTTCATATCAAATGATACTCCCGGACCATATCCGTATCCGCTTGCTTCATAAGATCCGCCTGTTGAATAAGAAGAAAACATCTTCATAAGAATATTTCCTGTTAAACTGTCTGTTACCATTACATCTGATGATCCCATTAAAAGGTCATTTCCTCTCATGATAGTCCCACCGTCTGCTCTTTTGGATTCACCAAAGTTGATTGCATATCCGTTGTCAGCTAATTTTCGCAACGATCTTTCCACAGCTCTTGAGCTGTCTACATTTAATATTCCAACTGAAGGATTAGCTATTCCAATTGCTTTAGCTGTTGCTATTCCATACAGTGAATTTTTAAACATAGCTTCAGTCCTGTTAGTAGCTGATGTTCCTGTTGTAGTTCCTATTAACATGTCATTTCCAAAGGCAGGTGTTACTACTCTACCTATTGTAGAAGTCCCTATAGGAAAACTGTAGTGCATAGTTACAGCTGAATTGATCTCTTTTGAGTCGATTAATTCTTCCATTTTCTTATGCGCTTCTTCTTCTGTATTGGCTTCTACAACTCTTAAAGCTGTTTCTACCTTAGGTCCGATTAAAACTACATCGAAGTCACCACTTAAAGCAGCTTTTTCAGCACCTTTAACGATGTTTTCTACTCCGTGTTCACTACCTATTGTAGTTATTCCCACACATATTTTCTTACCAAATGTCCCTGTTTCCATGGCATTGGCTATATCTAAAAAGCTTTCACCTATCATTTTTTTAATATCTAAAGACATAAAAATCCCCCCTTAACCTAAAAATTGAGAGGCAAAGTTTTTCATAGCTTCTGCAATCATCTTATTGATTTCGTCTTTAGAAACTGAACCAGCTTCCTCTGTAACACCGGTGTTTCTCTCTACCATGATAGATACACCATCGAATAAGTTAGTCATTCTACCTAAGAATAATGATCCTTTTCCAACTACCATTACTCTGTTTAAGTCACCTGTAGTTAATTCATTCATAGCAAATCCTAAGTAAGGTACTCCTGAAGGGATATGACCTTGTGTAGGTGCCCATCCAACCATTCCGTTATTTACCACGAAATCTTTCATTTCTTTTTTCTCAATATGACCTTTCTTAACTCCGCAGGCTCCGATCATCTTGTAGTTTCCTTCTGGTACATCTCCTGCTCCTGCTGGTTTTGTAACATCCGGGTTTTGCATCTCTACTGAGTACTTATCTACATCTGTAATTTTTAATCCAGCTCTTTCTAATGGCTCGATTACTAATGATGAGATAACTGCCTGAGGTGAAGATCCTGTTCCTACAGTATGTCTTCCTACGAAATCAGTGTTGATTACCGGACTAACTCCGTCATTTTCAGAGATTAATACAGCAAATGCTCCTAATGTATCCTCTAAGATAGGTAAGTCTTTCTTAACATGGTCTTTACCATTCATTCCTAATTTAGCTGTAGCTCCACCTGCAACGATTACAACGTTTTTGTATGTCCCGGCTTTTACCAATGAAGCTGCATTGATTAGTGAATGAGTAGGTGCTGCACAGAATCCTCTAAGGTCTGAACCAGTTGCGTTTACTGCTCCTGATGCTTCTGCGATAGCCTTAGCAAAATTTCCTCCACCTCTTTGGTTCATGTCTCCACAAGCTTCTTCTGAACATTCGATTACATAGTCGATAGTTGTAGGATCGATGTTGTTTCTTGCAATTAAGTTTTTAAATGCTAAGATTCCAGATGCTTTTACAACTAAGTTTTCAAATATTACATGAGAACTTAAGTTAGTGTCTACATCATGGGCTCTCTTTACACATCCAACTAATTTATCTTCATGGTATAATCCTTCTGCTCCTTCTTTTTTTACTAAAGCTTCGATTACAGAGAATTCATGACCCTTACTTAATTGAGCTTCGTCAGCTTCTGTATAGAATTCATAGTTTCTATATGCTTCTACTGCGTCAGCCAAGAATTTTTCTTCTAATAATACTAAGTCAAAAACGTCGGCTAATTTAACCATTACGATGAATTCTTTTTGAGCTAAGATCTCTCCGAATTTACCTTTGTTTGAAGCACCTTCTATATTTTTACCAACAAAAGGCATTCCTACTTCTTTTAATTTTTCAGGAGTTAAGTTTCCGATGTAAGTCTGGTTAGGTCCGTAGTTTACTACTTCTTCATAAGTTCTGTAGCTGTCTCTGATATTTTTTAAGTATTCAGAATCCGGGTTAGTATGTTTTTCAACTGTTTGTGTAGTTCCGTTGTGTAAGATCATGTCTGGAGTATGCACTAAACAATATGCTGCTCCTTTTAAAACTGCAAAATTCATCTTTTATTCCTCCGATTATTTATTATAATTTATTTATTT
>NZ_QUAJ01000061.1 GCF_003391055.1 Psychrilyobacter piezotolerans | reverse complement strand
ATATATGAATACAAAACAGAGTAAAAGATACCCATTAAAATCGAACAAAGTAGTGCAAGAAAAACTTTTAGGTTAAATTTAATTGGAAACATAATTATCACCATCCTATTTTAGTTTTAATATAGGTATGCCACCTATTTCAAATAGGTGGCATTTTTGTTTCTGAACTAATTCAATTTATTTTTGTTTAAATCTTCCAGTGAAGAATCTCAAGCAAGATGGTTCATATACCCATTCCAATCCTTTGATTGTATCTCTCTTCTCATATAAATCTATAATTGTATCTGCTACATAATCCAAATGAGCATAGGTATAAACTCTTCTTGGAATAGTAAGTCTGACAGTTTCTAACTTAGGTTTATGGTTTTCTCCAGTCACAGCATCTCTTCCTGCTGAGATTATTCCTCTTTCCATTGTACGAACACCTGATTCTACATAGATAGCTGATGCCAATGCCTGAGCCGGGAATTCTTCCTGGTCTAAGTGAGGTAAGAATTGTTTAGCATCTAAGAAGATTGCATGTCCTCCATATGGTTTTACCATAGGAACTCCTCCTGCAGCTAATTTTTCTCCCAGATATCTGATCTGATTAACCCTGTGGCTGATATAGTCATAGTTCATAGCTTCTTTGATTCCTATAGCCATAGCTTCCATATCTCTTCCTGCTAACCCGCCATAACTGGGCATTCCTTCAAATTGAACTACCATGGCAGTTGCCCGGAGATACAGATCATCGTCATTTACACAGAGGAATCCACCGATATTTGTGATGCAATCTTTCTTCCCACTCATTGTACACCCGTCTCCATACGAGAACATCTCATGTACTATATCTTTAATGGAAACATCTGCGTAACCCTCTTCTAAATCTTTTATAAAATAAGCATTTTCAACACATCTGGTTGCATCGTACATTACAAGTATTCCATTTTTATGAGCTAATTCAGATACTTCTTTGATATTTTGCATAGACACCGGCTGACCACCAGCTAGGTTTACAGTAACAGCCAGACAGATATATGGGATCTTATCTGCTCCTACTTCGTCTATAAGATCCTGGAATTTCTTTAAATCCACATTTCCCTTGAACAGAACATCTTCCCTGCTAGGGTCATGTGCAGCATCACATATTACATCTCTAAAGTTTGCTCCATTTCTTTCCTGATGGAATCTGGTTGTTGTAAAATACATGTTTCCAGGAACCCAGTCCCCGTCTTTGATAGTCAGAGAAGATAGAATGTTTTCTGCTCCCCTTCCTTGGTGAGTAGGTATAATATGCTTAAAACCAAAATATTCTTTCACTGTCTCTTGAAGGTGGTAGAAGTTTTTACTTCCAGCATAGGCTTCATCCCCTACCATAAGACCTGCCCATTGTTTATCACTCATGGCATTGGTTCCTGAGTCAGTTAATAAATCAACATAACAGTCATTAGATTTCAGTAAAAAAGTATTAAATCCAGCTTCTTCAATAGCTTTTTTTCTTTCCTCTGCATTTGGTAAAGTCATAGTCTCCACAGATTTGATTTTAAATGGTTCCGGCATAAATCTTTTTTTCATTAAAAAAACCTCCTAAATATATTTTTCAAAGTTTTATAAAACGATATTAAAAACGATATTTTTCGAATGTTTTAATTCCTATTTATGTATTCCTATGCTTCAATATTACCCCATTTTTTTTATTTGTCAATAGGTTTTAATTTTTTTTTATTATTACTTAATGGTTATAAAAAAATTTGCTATTTAATTATTTTTAAGGTAATAACTAAATAACATAATATTTTTTCGATATTTTAGTCCATAAAAATATCATTTTACATTTCAAGAGTATACTCTTTACAACTTTATTGTTTTTTATTGAAAAGGATGGTGAAAGATGCTGAATTATTTACAAAATATTGTTAATTTTGTCAATGGAATTTTTTGGGGTAAAAACCTTTTAGCTGTTATGTTACTTTCTGCTGGACTCTACTTTACAATTAGAACCAAATTTATGCCTGTAAGATTATTCAAAGAAATGATTAGAATTATATTGGAAAAAAATAAGTCTGAAGATGAGAATACCGTTTCATCATTTCAGGCTTTTTGTATATCTACAGCATCTCGAATAGGAGCCGGTAACCTTGCCGGAGTCGTTGCTGCTGTTTCTATTGGGGGACCTGGTGCTGTTTTCTGGATGTGGGTTGTTGCACTGGTAGGTGCTTCTTCTGCATTTATTGAGAGTACCCTGGCTCAAATTTATAAGGAAAAAGATCCACAGGGAGGATACAGGGGAGGACCGGCTTATTTTATGGAGAAGGCTCTCAAGAAAAGATGGATGGGGATCCTCTTTGCAATCTCGGGTCTTATTTGCTGGGCTGGCATAAGTCAGATAGTTTCCAACTCAGTGACAGAATCTTTTGAAAATGCCTTTAATATCCCTAGAATATATACTGTTTCTGTTCTTGTAATAGCAGCAGCAGCCATAATCTTTGGAAAAGGTAATAAAACAGCTAAAGTTTTGGATAAATTAGTCCCAGTAATGGCAGGTGCCTATGCAATTGTTGTTATTTTTATAATAGGAAAAAACATTACCCTTCTTCCCGGTGTCCTTGCCAGTATTTTTGAAAATGCTTTTGGTATACAGCAGGCTGTCGGCGGCGGATTCGGTGTTGTTGTAATGGCCGGGATAAAAAGAGGATTATTCTCCAATGAAGCCGGGAGTGGAAGTGCACCCTGTGCCGCTGCTGCTGCTGAGGTCAGCCATCCTGCAAAACAAGGATTAATACAGTCTTTAGGAGTTTATATAGATACCCTTGTTATTTG
>NZ_QUAJ01000060.1 GCF_003391055.1 Psychrilyobacter piezotolerans | reverse complement strand
TAATAGGTTAAGAAATTAAGGGCGCACGGAGAATGCCTTGGTAGTAAGAGCCGATGAAGGACGTGATAAGCTGCGATAAGCTAAGACAAGCTGCAATTGAGCGTAATAGTCTTAGATTTCCGAATGGGACAACCTACTAGTTTGAAGAACTAGTGTGGAAACGGGAACCGGATGAACTGAAACATCTAAGTAATCCGAGGAAGAGAAAGTAAAAACGATTCCCTAAGTAGCGGCGAGCGAACGGGGAAGAGCCCAAACCGAGTAAGTGTGATAGCATGCAGGCGTTGCTTGCTCGGGGTAGTGGGATACAAAGTAGCAGATCTGCAAAGTCTGCGCTTGACTAATCGAGGTACTAGAATGAACTGGAAAGTTCAACCGTAGAAGGTGATAGTCCTGTATAGGGAACTCAGATTAGAGAGTCATTGTAATCCCAAGTAGCACGGGACACGAGAAACCCTGTGTGAATCAGCGAGGACCATATCTCGTAAGGCTAAATACTCTTACTAACCGATAGTGAATAGTACCGTGAGGGAAAGGTGAAAAGAACCCCGGGAGGGGAGTGAAATAGAACCTGAAACCGTGTGCTTACAAGCGGTCAGAGCAGAGCCTTCGGGCGTGTGATGGCGTGCCTTTTGGAGAATGATCCTGCGAGTTACGATCAATGGCGAGGTTAAGTATAACGGAGCCGAAGGGAAACCGAGTCTGAATAGGGCGAATTAGTCGTTGGTTGTAGACGCGAAACCTGGTGATCTATGCCTGTCCAAGATGAAGCTGTGGTAAGACACAGTGGAGGTCTGAACCCACCGTCGTTGAAAAGCCGGGGGATGAGGTAGGTATAGGGGTGAAAAGCCAATCGAACCAGGAGATAGCTCGTTCTCTCCGAAATGCATTTAGGTGCAGCCTTGATTGTTTAAATATGGGGGTAGAGCACTGAATGGTCTAGCGGGCATATTGCTTAGCGAAATCAATCAAACTCCGAATACCATATTTCAAGAGATCAGGAGTGAGACTATGGGTACTAAGATCCATGGTCAAAAGGGAAACAGCCCAGACCACCAACTAAGGTCCCAAATTATATCTAAGTGGGAAAGGAGGTGGAGATTCTGAAACAACCAGGATGTTGGCTTAGAAGCAGCCATACATTTAAAGAGTGCGTAATAGCTCACTGGTCGAGAGTCTCTGCGCCGACAATGTAACGGGGCTAAGATATAAACCGAAGTTGTGGAGTATACACTATGTGTAGACTGGTAGGAGAGCGTTCCGTAGGCCGTTGAAGGATAAGGGGTGACCCAATCTGGAGGTATCGGAAGTGAGAATGCAGGAATGAGTAGCGAGAAAGAGGGTGAGAATCCCTCTCGCCGGAAAACCAAGGTTTCCAGAGTAAAGCTTGTCTTCTCTGGGTAAGCCGGGACCTAAGCCGAGGCTAGATTGCGTAGGCGAATGGAAAGCAGTTTAATATTACTGCGCCACTGTAATTTGTTTGAGAGATGGAGGGACGCAGAAGGGTATGTGCGCAGACTGTTGGATATGTCTGTGTAAGCATGTAGGATGGAACCGCAGGAAAATCCACGGTTTTAGATCTGAGGTGTGATGCGGAGTGTTTGTAATGAACACGAAGGTACAAATCCCACGCTGCCGAGAAAAGCTTCTATTGAGAATTCCAGTGCCCGTACCGTAAACCGACACAGGTGGTTAGGATGAGAAATCTAAGGCGTACAGGCTAACTCTCGCTAAGGAACTCTGCAAAATGGCCCCGTAACTTCGGGAGAAGGGGTGCCATTAAAGGTGATAAATACACGCGATTTTGAGCTTTTGATGGCCGCAGTGAAGAGATTCGAGCAACTGTTTAGCAAAAACACAGGTCTATGCTAAGCTGAAAGGCGATGTATATGGGCTGACACCTGCCCAGTGCCGGAAGGTTAAGAGGAGGGTTTAGCGACTCAAATTGAAGCCCCGGTGAACGGCGGCCGTAACTATAACGGTCCTAAGGTAGCGAAATTCCTTGTCGGGTAAGTTCCGACCTGCACGAATGGTGTAATGACTCGAATGCTGTCTTGGCGGGAGGCCTGGTGAAATTGTACTACCGGTGAAGATACCGGTTACCTACAGTAGGACGGAAAGACCCCGTGGAGCTTTACTATAGCTTGGTATTGGGTTGAGATGTTATGTGTATAGGATAGTTGGGAGACTGTGATTGTGTGGCGCTAGCTGCACATGAGTCGCTGGTGGAATACCAACCATATAACATTTTGATTCTAATCTGTGATGTGTAATCATGGAGACAGTGCTAGGTGGGTAGTTTGACTGGGGCGGTCGCCTCCGAAAGAGTAACGGAGGCGTTCAAAGGTTCCCTCAGGTTGGATGGAAATCAACCGAAGAGTGCAATGGCATAAGGGAGCTTGACTGTGAGATAGACACATCGAGCAGGTGCGAAAGCAGGACATAGTGATCCGGTGGTTCCGAATGGAAGGGCCATCGCTCAACGGATAAAAGCTACCCCGGGGATAACAGGCTGATTTTGCCCGAGAGTCCATATCGACGGCAAAGTTTGGCACCTCGATGTCGGCTCATCGCATCCTGGGGCTGGAGAAGGTCCCAAGGGTTGGGCTGTTCGCCCATTAAAGCGGTACGTGAGCTGGGTTCAGAACGTCGTGAGACAGTTCGGTCCCTATCCACTGTAGGCGTAAGAATATTGATGAGATCTGTCCTTAGTACGAGAGGACCGGGATGGACAAACCTCTAATGTACCAGTTGTCATGCCAATGGCATAGCTGGGTAGTCACGTTTGGAATGGATAACCGCTGAAAGCATCTAAGCGGGAAGCCAACTCAGAGATAAGTATTCTATCATTGATAAGTCACCTTGGAGACTACGAGGTTGATAGGTTGGGGGTGTAAGGGCTGTGAAGTCTTTAGCTGACCAATACTAATATGACGAACACTTAACCTAA
>NZ_QUAJ01000059.1 GCF_003391055.1 Psychrilyobacter piezotolerans | reverse complement strand
TCATAAAAAATATGGAGATTTGTATTATTCTTAAATTTTTACAACTTAATATTTTCGAAGAAGCTTATTTTCTAAGCCCCTTTTTATATACATTTTTTTATTCATTTATTTCCTAAAAGTAATTTTTTCTCTAAAAATTCTTTATCATCCAACTAAACTTCTTCTTTTTTACAAATATTCAAATTTATAATTTCCTAGATAATAAAAAAGAGGCTTGACCCTTTTGGGTCAGCCTGCTTAATCTCTATCTTTTATTCCTATTTTCCAGTTCTTTTTCCCTCTGCTTCATCCTTTCGTCACCTGAAAGAGGCTTGTCAGATTTCGGCATCACATCTCTAAAACTAGACACATCTATATTTCTATCCTTTCTTTTCTGCATTCCAGTTCTTCTTTGTTTATCGGGTGTTTCAGGAGTAGAATCTTCTCTGGTATTCGATCTGTTTTTTTTCTTTTTATTTATTCTACTTATAATCATACGAGCTATTACCAGGTAAATAATAATTTTTACTATATCAAACTCCATATCTATCACCCCTTACAAGTTTCTAAAACTTCTTCTACATGTCCTTTGACTTTGACTTTTCTCCATTCTTTCACTATCTCATTGTCTTCATCCAATAAAAATGTAGATCTCACTATTCCCATGGAGGTTTTCCCCATGAATTTTTTCTCCTGCCAAACACCAAATCTTTCACATATTATACCATCAATATCACTGAGTAGATTAAATGGTGTCTCTAACTTCTTAGCAAAGTTAAATTGTTTTTTTACAGTATCCCTGCTTATTCCAAAAACTTCTATTCCTAATTTTTTAAACTCCCCATAGAATTCACCGAATTCTTTAGTTTCAGTTGTTCACCCAGGGGTATTTGCTCTAGGGTAAAAAAATAAAACTTTTTTTCCCTTATAAGCAGATAAATCAACCATATCTCCATCTTGGTTTTCTAAAATAATCTCCATTAAAAACCTCCATTAATTTTTTTAAAAAAGGTAATATACAAAACATGTATATTACCTTTTTATTAGTTATTTACAGTAGGAGTAATTCATGAATTACCCTTACGAATTCTTATTTTCCCCTGCTGCTGTAAATGCTGTAGCTAGGTTAGCTACAGTTTGCAGCTCCGACGGGATTATAATCTTAGTTGCCTTTCCATCTGCTACTTTGACAAAAGCTTCCATTGCTCTCAGTGAAAGGACTTCCTTTGTTGGATGGGAGTCATTTAATAATTTTAATGACTCAGCCTGAGCTTTAGTTACTTCTAACAACGCTTCAGCTTCTCCTTCTGCTATCCTTACAGCGGATTCTTTATTAGCTTCTGCTCTTAAGATCGCCGACTGCTTTTCCCCTTCAGCTACTAATATTGCCGAAGTTTTTTCCCCTTCTGCAATAAGTATCTTTTGTCTTCTTTCTCTTTCAGCTTTCATTTGCTTTTCCATGGCATCCTGGATCTCTGCAGGTGGCATGATATTTTTTAATTCTACCCTGTTTACCTTGATTCCCCATGGATCTGTAGCTTCATCTAAGATAGCTCTCATCTTGGTATTTACAACATCTCTGGATGTTAATGTAGAGTCTAATTCTAAATCACCTATAATATTTCTCAGTGTTGTAGCCGATAAATTTTCAATAGCACTTAGGGGATATTCCACTCCATATGTATATAACTTGGGATCCGTAATTTGAAAATATATTACTGTATCTATCTGCATAGTTACATTATCCTTTGTAATCACTGGTTGAGGTGGAAAGTCTATAACCTGCTCCTTCAACGACACCTTTCTAGCTATCCTATCAATAAATGGAATTTTTAATCTAAGACCAACTTCCCAAGTATCCATATAGGCTCCTAACCTCTCAATAACATATGCCTGTGATTGCGGTACTATTCTAATATTAGTTACAATTAATAATATTATCAATAATATTATTGGAAAAAATAATAACATGTCTGCCTCCTTTTATATTTTCTTTTTAAGTATCAATTTATTCCCTTCTACTCTTTCTACAACTCCTGTGTCCCCTACTTCTAATTTTTCATCACAAGTAGCTCTCCAGTATTTACCATCCAATTTTACCTCATAGAGATCTGCCTCTATTTTTTTAGATATTTCAACATTTTGACCAAATATCCTGTTTTCAATCGGCTTTCTTTTCTCCAAAAGTTTTCTGACTATCGGTCTGGTTAATATTAGAAACAGTCCACTGAGTCCCACAAAAATATAAAATTCATTCACAGGATTTTTTATCATCCCTGATATCAGCGTCAATATTATAGCTGCAAAGGCAAACCATATACTCACCAATGCCGGCACTGCCAGCTCTACCACTATGAATATAATGGTCAATAAAAACCACCAGATCATTCCGCTATCCCATGTCATACTATTTCCCCATATTTTTCTTGATCCACTCTTTTATCTCTACACCCTCTATAGTCAGCTTATCTGTTCCGTTAATTTCGTCTGGCTCTATCATAAAGAAGTTTATATATAGATTATTATCTTTTTTATAGAATAAATCAAGTTGTAATGGTAAGAATACAACTTGTCCCTCTCCTAAATCTTCTACACTTAATCTTTTTAATGGATTTATTATCATGTTCATATAATCCATCTTCTCTATCATCCACATGTTATTAGTCCAGAATTTTCCTTCATTTAGTGTTTTACCTATAAATGGTTCTACGTTTGAGATAGCACTAAGTACCTTTCTTACTGATTCAGAATCAAAATTCTCATCATATGTAGCTTTCATCCCTCTATCTTGAGATATAAAATCTATAAACTGCTCACTTACCTTTTCTTTCTCTGCTACAGTATTCCAGTAATATATCATTGATTCCAATACGTCTAAACTTTTTCTCATTTTTTTGCCCCCTTTAGTTATCTATTTCTTAAATTTAGTATACCAAAAAAACCGCTTCTACCCAATCTTTTTTTTATAAAAATTTAGAGTTTAAATCATCTATTATTTTCTTTTTTCACCCATCAACTGGGTTTAATATACTTACGAGAACAATCCATGGGTTTTATACCAATTAACAAGTATATTTTTACACTAAAAAACAGTTAAATTTGCTAAAAAAAAATAAAAAAAAGCTAACGCTTCTTCAACCCCCAGCCCCCATCTTGGGGGTTTTTTGGTATAATAACTATTATGACTACTATTACACTTAAAGATATTCTTACCAACGACAACCTAAAAGCTTTTTTT
>NZ_QUAJ01000058.1 GCF_003391055.1 Psychrilyobacter piezotolerans | reverse complement strand
TATCATAAAGGAGTGGTAGGACTGTTGAAAATCGTCTTGAGGAAGGTGTCGTAATTGACTGTTTTCTCCTTCTTCGTGGAATTTGCTTTCTCCTGGCACCAGAGATAATAGAGAATGGCAAACGCGATTGGGAAGAGTGAGGAGAGGATGGTGTTGTGCCGAATGGCGATTTCTCTGCACGCAGTGATTGCTCTGCTCTGAGATTTCGAGAAGACAACGCGAACGAGATCTTCGAACCATGTGGTCCAGGCGAGCTCATCGAAGTCTGCTTTGGGGAGCTTCAGATCAATCGCATCAATCGATATCTGCGGAAGATTGGCAGAGGATTTGGTCACATCAGGATGAACGGCGGGCGCTCTCGGAATGCGCTGGGGAGCGTTGGGATCTCCGATAGAGAGCTTGAGAAGTGGCTGATACGGTTTGTTTGTCATCACGCATGTTGAGAGCTTGCAGAGGTCAATGGACTGGGTGAAGTCGAAAATCGATTCGAGGAGGGGAATGTGACTGCGGAACTGGTCGCCAAGCATTTCGCCGGTGTGGAGGATGATGTCGAGACACTGCTTGTGGAGAGCCTTGTTCTTGGCGTATGCGGCGATGATGGTTCGGAAGATCTGATAGGCAAAAGGCTTGCCTCCTCCGAGAACGAGAATCTCGTCGAGCCTTCCGATGACAGATTGCTGGACATGCTCCTCTTTGGCATGGAAAATGATGTAATCGAGGAGTGGAGGAATGACGACATGATCAACAAGAGAGATGCTCTCTCCATAGGAAATGAACAAAGAAAGAAGATCTTCAACTCTCTCCTTTGGTAACGATTGGAAGTTCTCAGTGAAGATGATCGTGACCTTGAGGATGTGTGGGAGGAAGTTCTTCTTCTGGAACATCACCATCCACTCAGTGAGCCGCAAGAGAAGGTGATCGTCAAGGGATCCCCAATGGGTACAAACAAGGTCAACAAACTTGGGAACAAGAACGGCGAAACGGGAGCCGAGAGATTTGATCAGCGTTGGTACGTTGTTCAGGAGCGTTGTGATCGTTGAGCTTTCACCAACCTCGAGAAGCTTGTTGATGCAATCGAGAACGATTGTGAGGAGCGTGTTGTCGAGGGGATTGGATTTCAAAATGGTGAACACAGCTTGAAGCGCGAGTGTGTGGAGAGTCTCAAAGCTTGTGTCGAGGAGAATGTCGGAAAGAACAGACAGGGTCACGCCGAGAGATGTGTAGACCAATGCCGCGACCGGATCATGTGGATCCTGGGTGTTGATAAATGTGTTGGGCGAGTGAGAGAACTTCGGTTCCTTGTTGGACTGATCTTCGAGATTCAATATCTCTGGCCTGATGGCGCCAATGGATGAGAGTGTGGTCAGGACGCTGATCTGGAACTCCTCAGTTTCTGCGACAGAAGATGTCAGCAGGCGATCAAAGGTTGCGAGATCCTCGATAGTGACATGGGTGTTGAAGTCCGTGTTTGTGAGAAGCGATTTCAACAGCGCGATGCCTGCCTTCAGCTTGGATCTGCTGGAGTAGGGCTGGAGCGCATGTGTAATGTGTGGTAAGAGCAGATTGATATCGACTGACGTGGAGTTGATAGAGATGAGTTGAGCGAGGAGCTGCAGCGCAGCAGGTGGGAGAAGCTTGAGCTTCGAAAGGTGTCCGATCAAAAATGGTGCGAATTGAAGAAGGATGGATCTCAGCGGTTCAGCGTACGGCTGAGCAGGATCATCGAGGCCATCCGAGATTACAAGGAAGGGCTCAAGATCTTGTTTCTTCACAGTTGATTTGATGGTGAGATCAACAGCAAACTCGTTCAAGCGCGCAGTGATCAGCTCTGGGACCCCAGAGTGCTCTGCGAGAATAGTGAGATACTTGAATGCCTCATGGCGGATTTCGTCGTCTGTATCACGAATCAAGCCATGCACTGTGAAGATCGCGTATGTATCTGACGTGGATTTGGAGAGATGCTGGAGAAGGTCAATACGAAAGTCCTCATCGTGATCGATGGCCACAACGTCGAGCAGGCGTTTGGAGACGGCAGAGGATTTGGTGACATTCTGGAAATGCAAGATCACATCCGCGGCAGCTTTTCTCACTGTCAGAGATGGGTTCTTCAGATGATAGCAGTACTCGAGGATGAGGTTCTCGGAGTAGGAGTTGGGTGAGACCTTGAGCTGGGACAATGCCTGGAATGCCAGGAGAATTTGGGTTTGGGATTGGTCTTGCTTGAGGAGAATATTGTTGGCGATGGTGATGAGTCGAAGATGAACTGTTTCTGTCGATGTTGGACACAGCTGTAGAAAGCGGTCGAAGCCGTCGACGTAGAGATCTGAAAGCTTCTGATCAAGTGCAGTATCAGCATAACGTGTGTTCAGTTTTGGCGAAAGTGTGAGGAGAGAGATGAAACAGAAAATTGATTCGTCGCTGTCGAGCGAATCAACGAGTTGTCGCTGGATGCCGCTCAGCAGATCGACTTGCTTCGTGGAGAATGCCATTCGCTTGGAAAAAATCAAGTTTCCGAGAGCATAGAGTGTCTCGTTTCGCAGGATCTTGTTCTTCTTGATCACCTTGTCGTAGACCTCGAAGATCTTGAGCATCTTGTCTTCGGTGAAGATGTCGGGAGAGGTCAGCAGTGCGAGAGGGATCGCGGTGTATGCAGCAACGACAGAAGGGCTCGTGTACGTCTTGTTTGAGACCAGCTCTTTCGTAAAGATGGGGTCAGAAGGCACAGTCTTGAATTTGAACGATGGAATCGAGACTGGGTACTCCTTGATGATGGCTTGGATCGCTTCGCAGACGCCGATGATCTTCTCGTAGTTGATGTTCGATATCTCAAATCGGGCCATGAGGAACTTGGTGATCATTTTCATGTACAGCGGGAAGTCCTCCTCGTGCGCATTCTTGAGGATGGAAATGAGCAAGCTCTTCGCAGGGATGAAGACGGCGGGATCGCTGTTTTCGAAGATGGGGATCACGGCGAGGAGCGCCTGCTTCAGGAGGTTGTCGAGCTTCGAGGCGAAGTTTTTCACGAGAATCTCCGTGATCATGAGGCCAGAGACAATCGTCGTCGTGTCTGTGCTGCCCATCCAGTCAAACGTGTTCTTGTGGACCTGCTGGAGCGTCAGTTGGAAGGATTTCTTCAGGATCTTCTCGAGTTTCTGCAATATGAGCTTGAAGTAGTGCCAGACGAGGCTGCTGAGCGATGGTGGCGTCTGGAGTATGTCTCGCGCGATGCGGTTGGCCTTGTTCATCTTGTCGCCGAGATCAACCTCAAGGGCGGCGTTGATTACGATCACGAACAGGAGGGGGTTGTTGCCCAGAGCCTCGAGAGAGACTGTTGACATGAGCTGGTGAATGAATACTTGCTCGCCGGAGTAGACCTTGTGGTGCTGATACACGTTCCCGATGAAGGACTTGAGCCCCTCCACCGAGTTGATGAAAAGGAGCGAGCCCGTGTCCGACATGTACCTGCTGATCTCGTTGATGTAGAACTGGATGTTCCGCAGGTTGGCGCCAGCCGGGAAGGCCGTGCCGTGACCCTCGGCCTTCTTCAAGACAGCTCGCTTATCATCGCTCATTGGCAAGATTGAGCGCCGCGGGATTTATTTCAAAAAGTTCTGTAAACTTTAAACGGTTTTCTCTGTTTCAACTGGGGCCTCCTGTGGAGCGGCGGGGGCCTCTTTTTCCTCATGAACAACAGCCAGCGGCGGGATTGGAATATGGACTTCAACGGAATCTGGCGTTGAAATGGGCTCCACTTGAGCGTCCTTCGGCTTGCTCCGGTCGCGAATCTCGGGCGGCGCGTGGTCTACATGGTTCTTCAGCTTGTCAGTGATGCTCTTGATCTCAAGGTACCACTCCTTTAGAT
>NZ_QUAJ01000057.1 GCF_003391055.1 Psychrilyobacter piezotolerans | reverse complement strand
ATGGGAGGGTAGTTGCCATAAGAATATTGAGGGAATAAGGCCTTCAAAAAAAATAGTGAGGACGTTTGTTTGCTATACAAAAATTCTTGTTTTCAGTATTAAATACTATGAAATATCCATAAATAAGCAATTATTTGTCAAATTAACAAAGTTAAAAACTTAATAGATACATTGAGTTATCAAGGAAAATTAATAAAAAAAATTATTTACAAATAGGGAGGAGATTTATGAAAGCAGCATTTTTTGATATTGATGGAACCATATACAGAGATTCTCTTTTGACAGAGCATTTTAAAAGGTTGATAAAATATGAATTAATAGATCCCAGGCAGTGGGAAAATAAGGTGAAAGACCTGTATACCCAATGGGATATGAGGGAAGGCGGCTATGATGCGTACCTATTGGGACTGGTAGATACCTATGTAGAAGTTATCCAAAATATAACGGTAGAGCAAAATGAGTTTGTAGCCAACCAGGTAATAGATGTAAAGGCAGGAAGGGTGTATAAATATACCAGAGACAGGATAAAATGGCATAAAGCACAGGGGCATAAAGTTATATTTATTTCCGGAAGTCCGGAATTTTTGGTGTCGAAAATGGCAGAAAAATACGGTGCAGATGATTATTGCGGGACAATTTATCACTATGACGGGGAGAGATTTACCGGAGAAACTACTCCTATGTGGGATTCGGTCAGCAAGCAAAAAGCTATCGATAAATTTGTAGAAAAATATAATATAGACTTAGATGAATCCTATGCTTATGGAGATACCAATGGTGACCTGACTATGATGAAATCAGTGGGACATCCAATTACAATCAATCCGGCTAAGGGGCTTTTGGAAAATATCCAAAAAAATGAAAGATTAAAGGGAAAAATTCAAATTGTCGTGGAAAGAAAAGATGTTATTTATAAACTTAGTTCGGATGTAGATATATATGAGTGCTCATTTATTGAGGAATGGGAAGAGGAATAAATTAATTGAAAATTTAGAATTGATAATGAATAATTAGATGAAAAAGATTTTTTTGTGATTATTTGTGCAATTAGTGACTAAAGAAAAGGTTTTGAATTTATATTTTTTAGAATAGTTGATGAGTCTGCGTTAAAATTTTTTAGTTAATAGTTTAAAGAATGTTTTGATTAGAGGAGAAAAAGTGGAAAAGAAAGAAAAAGTAAATTTATTTACAGAATTTAAGATAAAGGGAATAACCCTGAAAAACAGGGTAGTTTTACCGCCTATGGTAAGATTCAGCCTCATTGGTAAGGATGGATATGTTACCGATGACCTGGTGGAATGGTACGAGGAAATAGCTCTGGGAGGAGTCGGGATGATCATCCTGGAAGCCTGCTGTGTTGCCCAAGATGGTAAATTAAGGGATAATCAGATAGGAATATGGGATGACAGTTTTATAGAGGGACTGACTAAGGTAGCAGATGTCTGCAGGAAACATAAAACTCCTACCCTTATCCAGCTTCACCATGCTGGATTTAAAGAAGGGATAGCTGATGTATCGGAGGAAAAATTAGATGAGATCTTAGAGGAGTTTATCGCAGCTTTTCACAGGGCAAAAAAATGCGGATTTGACGGGATTGAGATCCATGGGGCACATACCTATCTTATATCACAGCTCCATTCTAAACTCTGGAATAAAAGAACAGATAAATATGGCGACAGGCTGTACTTTACCCGTGAATTGATAAAAAGAACAAAAGAGATCTTTGATGATAACTTTATACTGGGAATCAGGATAGGAGGAAATGAGCCTACATTAGAAGAGGGGATCTATATTGCAAAAGAAGTTGAAAAAGCCGGAGTAGATCTGATCCATGTATCCAGCGGAGTCCCTGATCCCAGTTTTAAACAGGACAGGAAGATAGATATGCCGGCTGACTTTCCCCTTGACTGGGTGGTATATCTGGGAGTAGAGATAAGAAAACACGTTAAAACCCCTGTGATAGCTGTAAGAGCTATAAAAAAAGAGGTAGAAGCCAGCTATTTGATTGAAAATGATTTAGTGGAACTGGTGGCTGTTGGAAGGGCGATGATTTCGAGACCTCACTGGATATCCTGGGCTGAAAAAAAGTATAAATTCAGGAAAAATACAGGGGGAAAACTCTTATAAATTCAGATTTAAGTAAAAAAACAGGAGAAAAATATGAATGAATTTTACAATACAATTATCGAGTATTTAAATGTAAGCGGATCCTATAAAAGAAGTTTGATTGTAGGAATAATAACAATAATAACCTTAATAATAGCGGTTATTATGCATTATATTACAGCTTATATAATAAAAAATCATCTGATTAAACTGATTAAAAAAAGCGAAACTAAATGGGATGATTTTTTAATTGAGAACAATATTTTGGAATATTTAAATGCTTTAGTGCCGTTAATTGTTTTTCATACCATGATAAGCAAGTTGAATTTTTTTGAATCTTTTTTTGAAAAGGCTATAAACATAGGGATAGTGATAATATTCACCCTTATTGCAAACGGGATTTTATCGGTATTCGGTGATATTTACAGTACATACAGTATTTCTAAAAGGCGGCCCATTAAGAGTTATCTTCAGGTTATGAGTTTATTTTTAATGATTATAGCTATGACAATATCTGTAGGAATAATTATGGATAAATCCCCCCTTAAAATTTTAAGCGGGATAGGTGCAATGACAGCTGTAATTATGCTGATCTTCAAAGATGCTATTTTGGGGTTTGTTGCCAGTATTCAACTGGCTGCCAATAATATGGTTGGGATAGGAGACTGGATTGAGATGCCGGGTCAGCTGGCTGATGGAGATGTAATAGAGATAAATTTAACCAATGTAAAGGTTCAGAATTTTGATAAAACTATCACAACTATCCCCAGTTACGCCCTTGTGAGCAACTCATTTCGAAATTGGAAGGGGATGCAGTCCGCAGGCAGCAGGAGGATAAAAAGATCTATATTTTTAGACAGCAGCAGTGTAAAATTTTTATCTTCAGAAGAAGTGAAAAAATATAAAAAAATTGATCTTTTAAAAGATTATATTGAAAAAAAGGAAAAAGAGATAGAAAAATCCAACAGTGACAAAAATATCGGGGCAGCTCCTATCAACGGAAGAAGGCTTACAAATATCGGGATGTTTAGGGCCTACGTTCAATTATATCTAAAAAACAGTCCCTATATCAATCAGAATTTGACCCTATTGGTTAGGCAGCAGGAACCTACATTTCAAGGAATTCCCCTTGAGATATACTGCTTTGCCAAAACAATTGTCTGGCAGGAATATGAAGGAATTCAATCGGATCTCTTTGAACATCTGATACCAACAATCCATGAATTTGACCTGGCAATATTTCAAAATCCTACCGGGAATGATTTAAAAATGTTAAGAAAATAAGGGGCTGATGCCTCTTATTTTTGTTATCTGGGAAATTATGGCTATTTGGATGCAACGTCACGTTGCTTTTTTGTTGTAAAAAATATAATTTTTTAGGATATAAACTATAGTATACTTAAAATAAATAGTTATGCAGAGATTAGACTAACATGAAGGAGACGATGTATGAAGAGTGAAAAAGAAAAGATGCTGGCCGGGGAGTTATATTTTGCTGGAGATCAGAATCTCATGGATGACAGGCTCATGGCAAGGGTGTTGATTTCAGAGTACAATTCCACCAAACCCATAGAAACAGAGGAAAGAAAAGAAATTCTTGAAAAACTGATGGTTGTTAAAGGAGAGATAAAAATAGAACCTCCATTTTATTGTGACTACGGATATAATATAGAGGTAGGAAAAAATTTTTATGCAAATTTTTCGTGCACTATCCTGGATGTAAACAGGGTAATTATCGGTGACAATGTGATGTTTGGACCAAATGTTCAGGTATACACAGCAACCCATCCCTTAGACGCTGAGGAAAGGATAAAAGGACTGGAATCTTCCAAACCCATAACAATAGGTGATAATGTATGGATTGGTGGAGGAGCTGTCCTTCTGCCGGGAATAACCATCGGAAAAAATACCACCATAGGAGCGGGGAGTGTTGTGACCAAAGATATTCCAGATAATGTATTTGCCGGAGGAAATCCATGTAAGATCATAAAAAAATTATAAAAAAAGAGGCTTGACCCTTTTGGGT
>NZ_QUAJ01000056.1 GCF_003391055.1 Psychrilyobacter piezotolerans | reverse complement strand
AGAGCCTAAAAGAAATAGTCGAAGCTATAGGAGGTCACACTAATCCACAGCGTCTATGTTAATTATATACTAAAAAATTAAATAAACTAGAAATAGTGCTTTTATAGCTCTATTTCATTATACAAGGGGTGCTTATGAAAGAGTTTTTTAAAGGTGATGATATCATGTCTTTTTATAGGGATATAATTAGATTCTTTGATGATGTTGAGTTAGAAGATGATCTTGCTTTATCCCACGATCAACCTTATTTAACAGTGGCTATGAGACAAGCTATAAATAAAATGCAATCATCATTAAATATTGATAGTAACGATAAGATACTAAAGAATAAAATTATTGTTTTAGAGGCTTCCCTAGAAACATTAAAAGATAAAATTAAATTAAAGTTGTCTAATTTAGTAAAATATAATGACATAAAAGGAACCTATGGATTTTTAGGAAAAATTAAGATGCAATTTGAAGATGAACATAATAATTTATGTAAAGACTTAGTATCAGAGTTAAGAAAAATCAATAAACAATTTAACGAACTAAAAGAATATAGTAAAAAGAGTATCTCTTTGAGAATTAAACCAGCAACTTTCACAATAACAGACTAAAAATAAATAGAAACTCCTAAGATCTAGACTTAAAAATCTAGGTCTTTTTTTTAGCCTCCCCCCAACCCTCCTGGCAGAATCTACTCTTTTTCTCATTTTATTCATCTTAGCTTAAAATACTTACAATAGTTTTCTCTTTATCCTCAAAGAGAAAACGACAACAAGGAAAGAGTTGATTTAAGGGACTAAAGTCGTTTCACCGTGATTATAACGTCTAAATTTCCTAAAATATAAAATTAATAAATTAAAATAGTTGACCAAACTACTTTTGATATAGTATAATAATTTGGTTAAAATAAATTAAAATTAAATATGCAACATCTTATTAAGAGAGACTGAGGGAATTGGCCCTACGACGTCCGGCAACCCCCATTTAGGGAAGGTGCTAAATCCAAGCGATTTAAAATCGTGAAGATAAGAGGAATAAAACATTCAACCTCTTATTGTAAAGATAAGAGGTTTTTTATTTGAGAAATTTTAGGAGGAATAAAATGAAATTAACTACAAAACATGTTGTAGCCATTGGAATAGGAGCAGCCCTTTACGGTGTGCTATCTGCTGTATCACTTCCTATCGGACCAAATACATCCCTTAGGATAGCCGTTACACTGCTTACTATATTTGGTGCATTATTCGGACCATTGGTTGGATTTTTAGTGGGATTTATCGGTCATGCCCTAAACGACACTATGATGTATGGGGGAGTATGGTGGAGCTGGGTTATGCTGTCTGCTATGATCGGATTTTCCATGGGATTTATCAGATTGGATAAAAGTTTTGACCCTGAACACGGAATTTTAAATAAAAAACATATAGTTAAACTATACATATGCGCAGTAATCGGAATGATCTTAGCAGGTCTAGCAGCCTATATTGGAGATGTATTCTTCTACGGCGAGCCTGCCAATAAGGTATGGATTCAAATCCTTATAGCCACAGCTTCAAACTTTGTCGTAACAGCCGGGCTGGGAATACCTGCTGTAATTATGCTGGCGAAAAGAAAGGGGAAACATAGAAATTTAACGGCTCAATAGAAAATAAATAAGGAGACACAAATGGAAAACGAAGCAAAAAATATTATTGAATTTAAGAACTTTACATTTCAATATAGGAGTTTGGGTACTCCCACATTAAAAAATATAAACCTGTCTATACAGAGTGGGGAAAAAGTACTCATTGCCGGTCCCTCTGGATCGGGAAAATCTACCTTGGGCCATTGTCTCAACGGATTGATTCCATTTTCTTATTCTGGAGAGATCACTGGTGAGCTGCAAATAAACAATATAGAACCTCATAAAGCCAGTATCTTTGACATCAGCAGCCATGTTTCTACCATCCTGCAGGACCAGGATGGCCAGTTTGTAGGCCTCAGTGTAGGAGAGGATGTAGCATTCAGGGAGGAGAACAGTAACGTTACCGTAGATATCATGAAACAGAATGTAAAAACAGCACTAAAAAAAGTAAATATGGAAAACCATATCTGCAAGAGCCCGCAGGAGCTGAGCGGAGGTTTGAAACAAAGGGCTTCCCTAGCGGGAATAATAATGAGTGAAGCACCTATCCTGCTCTTTGATGAACCCCTGGCAAACCTGGATCCTGCAAGTGGAAGATCTGCTATGGAATTGATCTCATCGGTTCACGAAAAATCCAATAAAACTATCGTTGTTATAGAACATAGGATCGAGGATGTTCTGGCTGAAAAATTTGATAAGATTATCATCATTGATAACGGGATAATAGCAGCATCAGGTACCCCTGCAGAATTAATCTTAGACGGGTCATTGAGACGTTTTGGGCTCCGTGAACCTCTGTATATTGAAACTCTGAGACACGCCGGTGTTGATCTTAAAGAATTGGATGTCTTAGATATATACAGTTTGAATTCCCCCAATGTCAAAGAAAATATAGATAACTGGATAGAGAATGTAAAACCTAAAGTTTTATCATATGATGAAAAAATATTGGAAATAAAAGATCTTACTTTTTCATATAATAAAAAAGACAATATCATTAAAAATATAAATTTTGATCTGTATAAAGGGGAGATAATTTCCCTTTTAGGAAATAATGGAGCAGGTAAATCTACCTTATCTAAGGTCATCACAGGTATCTGTAAAAATTCCAAGGGAACTATCTCCTATAAGGGAGAAAATATTGACAGCTGGAGTATCAGAAAAAGAGGGCAGGAAATTGGTTATGTTATGCAGAATCCAAATCATATGATTACCCAGGAAACCCTTTTAGATGAGGTAAGTTTTGGACTTAAACTCCGTGGATACAAAAAAGATGAGATTTTAGAAAAAGCTGAAAATACTCTAAAAATCTGCGGGCTGCACGCCTTTAGAAACTGGCCTATAACAGCTCTCAGCTATGGCCAGAAAAAAAGATTAAGTATCGCCACCATCTTAGCTCTGGATCCTAGTATTCTTATCTTAGATGAGCCTACAGCCGGACAGGATTATAAACATTATTTAGAATTTATGCAGTTTATAGAAAGTTTAAGTAAAACCGGCTTAAGCATCATCTTTATCACCCACGATATGCATCTGGCCCTGGAATACAGCAACCGTGCCATCGTCTTATCCAACGGGGAAATTATTCGCGATGATACAGTATCAAGTGTATTATCCCATGCAGAAATTTTAGAACAGGCAAATCTAAAGAAAATATCTGTTTCTACATTAGCAGGTGTCCTTGATATAGATGAAAAATTGATGCTGGAAACTTTTATAAATTATGATCACAGGGAGATGGTATAGGTGGCTGCAACAGGAACTTTATATATCGACAAAAAATCTCCTATCCATTCATTGGACGGCAGTATAAAACTCTTAATGTTATTAGTTTGGACAGCTGTAGCCTTTATGTTTATAGATATCAGAGTGTTTTTAGCTCTTATAGCAGGAGGAGCTTTCCTCATCCGAATGGCAAATATTACATTTAAAGAGGTCAAACCATTGGTAGTCTTTTTACTGATATTTACCCTCTTTAACTCTGCATTTTTGATCACAATAACTCCTGCCTACGGTTCGGAACTTATAGGTCAATATACACCTGTATTTAATATTTTAGGAAGACCCCTTACCTATGAAACACTGTGGTTTGCTGTAACACTGTCTCTAAAATATCTATCTATACTGCCTATAACTATCATATTTATCTTTACTACCCATCCCAGCAGGTTTGCAAGTAGTTTAAATAAGATAGGCGTTTCGTATAAGATAGCCTATGCAGTCAACATAGCCCTCAGGTATATCCCGGATGTCAGAGATGAGTTTGTAAACATCATGCATGCTCAGGAAGCTCGTGGAGTAGCCTTTAGAAAGGGAGAAGACAGCCTTATAAATAGGTTTAAAAACTATAACACCATCCTTATCCCCTTGGTTTTATCCTCGTTAAACAGGGTAGAGGTAGTCTCAAACGCTATGAATCTGCGTGGATTTGGATCTGAAAAAACCAGATCTTGGTACAACGGAAAAAAATATGGTAAATTTGATTTCTTAGCCATTGCACTCCTTATGATAGGAGCAGTTGCAGGAATTTTAATAAATAAATTTTATCTCAGTGGATTTTGGTATCCATTTTAAAAAATTATAAACAATTAATAATTAAAAATAAATAATAAATAACTCTTTCCTTGTTAAGGAAGAGTCAAGGAGGAAAAAAAATGACTAACAAAACTTATTTCACATCTGAGTGTGTATCACCGGGACATCCAGATAAGATCGCAGACCAAATTTCAGACGCAGTATTAGATGCTTGTTTAGCTGAAGATCCAAAAGCAAGGGTAGCTTGTGAGACTTTCTGTACAACAGGACAAGTAGTAGTTGGAGGAGAGATCACTACAACTACCTATGTAGATATCCAAAGAATAGTTAGAAACAAGATCGACGAGATCGGATACAAGCAGGGAATGGGATTTGACTCAGACTGTGGTGTATTAAATGCAATCCATTCTCAATCACCTGACATTGCTCAAGGTGTAGATACAGGAGGAGCCGGTGACCAGGGAATCATGTTCGGAGGAGCTGTAGATGAAACTCCTGAACTTATGCCTTTAGCACTTGTTTTATCTAGAGAGATTATCAGAAAGTTAACTGCTATTACTAGAAGCGGGGAATTAGCATGGGCTAGACCAGATGCCAAATCTCAAGTAACATTAGCCTACGACCAAAACGGAAATGTTGATCATGTGGAAACTGTAGTTGTTTCTGTTCAGCATAACCCTGAGGTTTCAAACGAAACTATCAAAGAGGATATCATAAAATTAGTTATCACTCCTGTTTTAGAGAAATATAATCTAGATGTTGAAAAAGTAAACCATTTCCATATCAACCCAACTGGTAGATTCGTAATTGGTGGGCCACACGGAGATGCAGGACTTACTGGTAGAAAGATCATTGTAGATACATACGGTGGATTCTTCCGTCACGGTGGGGGAGCGTTCTCTGGAAAAGACCCTTCAAAGGTAGATAGATCAGCTGCTTATGCTGCCAGATGGGTTGCAAAAACTATTGTAGGAGCTAAGTTAGCTACAAAGTGTGAAGTACAACTTTCATATGCAATAGGAGTAGATCACCCTACATCTATAAAGGTGGATACTTTTGGAACTGGAACAGTGGAGGAGATTGCATTAGCTCAAGCTGTAATGAAAATATTCGATCTTTCACCTAGAGGAATAGAGGGAGCTCTTGAACTTAGAGAACCTCAGTTTAAATATCAGGATTTAGCTGCCTTTGGACATATCGGTAGAACTGATATCGACCTTCCTTGGGAAAGATTAAACAAGGTAGAGGAATTAAAAAAGACATTAAACATAGGATAATAAAAAGATGATCTCTGTAATCTATAGAGGTCATCTTTTTTTAGTTTCTCTCTTGCATGAGCAGCAAAAAAAAAGAGGAGATAACCAAATGGTCATCTCCTCCTATATAAAAGTTGTTGAACTCTTACATCTATATAATAGTCTATCACTATAACTTTCTTTCCCTGCCTCGGTTTCTCTTATGACATCGTAATTTTATTCTAACTTAGAATAAAATTTCGTACTCGTCAATTGAGAAACCATCAGAAGGAAGAGTTCAATTACTTAGTGATCTTTCCTACTACACCTGATGCTACTGTTCTTCCACCTTCTCTTATTGCGAATCTTAATCCTTCTTCCATTGCGATTGGATGGATTAATTCTACTGTCATTTCAATGTTGTCTCCAGGCATTACCATTT
>NZ_QUAJ01000055.1 GCF_003391055.1 Psychrilyobacter piezotolerans | reverse complement strand
TTTGCTATTTTGGTTAAACTTCATGTGGATACCTCCGTAAAATATTAGGGTTTAGTCGTCTTAATTTTACATCGAGGTATCTTTTTTTTTCAACCATTTACTTTTTTATTATACAGGAATGCTCCTTGTACAAAATATTATATTTCTACAATATTTTGTACAAGGAGGTTAGATCTTTTCCTTTTTATTTATTGTAAAAAACAGTGCTAAAAGAAGATAAAATAATCTTATGAAGAGATGGTGATAGGAGAAAAAGGTCTATTCACTGCAGCCACAAAGGAAGTTAAGGAAAAAAGCGGCCTCAATAATATTATACCTATATCAAAAGATATCTTTTCCCTTGAAATACGCACATTAGATAGACATAAAAAAAGGAAGAATATGTTTCTTCCCATTTACATTTAAATATAACGTACTTATTTGAAGCTGATGAAATGACTGTGAGAGGAGTTAAGTCCCTGGCTTAATTCCTGTAAAACTCCCTAAATCTCCTCAAAAAACTAAAAAAGTTAATAGTTTTAAGGCTATTCCAGAAGATTTTTAGTCTTTAAAATTTTTTCTGATTTTTAACAATAACCCCATCAAAACTTCCTTTTCCTCTTCTGTAAAGCCGGCATAGGTTTTTTCCAGAAGCTCTGCACTAATTTCTTTAAAGGTATCCCTAAAATCCCATCCTTTTTCTGTAAGACTTACCTCTGTCACCCTGGCATCGCTTTTACTTTTTTGACGACTTATATAACCTAATTTTTCTAATTTTTTTACCATATCAGTTACTGTAGACTTTCTTTTCCCTATAAATTTAGCTATTCCATTCATTGTCATCACACCATCATTATCATACATGGCAGATAGGATAGTTCCATGACTATTGATAAGTCCGGAGATCTCCCTTTCCTTTAGCTCACCATTTATAAACTGAGCACTCTTTTCTCTGATATTTGATATTATTCCTATTACTATATCTGTTCTCATAAACACCACCTGAATATTATTATTCATATATATACTTAAATATTATTATACATATATAATAACCCAGATATCAAATTAAGTACAGGATCCTTGATAAGAAGTTATATAAAAATTAATTGACTTATTTTCCTTATATGATATACTATATCTTGTATAGTACGATATCGTACTATATGGTTGTGAATATATAATAAACTGATATTTCGCGCTTACGAAGCCCACAATAATATTAAGATGTAATTCTTAATGCGTGCACCATCGCGAAAGGTTAGTAATAAATTAATTTAAGGAGTAAATAATATGAAAAAATATAAAGATGGTTCATTTAAAGGTATTGGTATTGGGTATGCAGGAGAGATTGAGGCTTTGGTCACGGTCCTTCACGGTAAAATTCATAGTATTGAATTTTTATCACATAATGAAACACCGGTAATTTCAGAACCTGCTTTTAATCTTGTTCCTGCTGAAATAATAGAAAAAAATACCATAATGGTTCCCAATGTAAAGGGATGTTCTATGAGTTCCCGTGGGATAAAGGAAGCTGTTATGAATGCCCTTGTCCTTTCTGGAGAGGATAAAGATACTTTAATTAAAGAAGTTAAAGGTGCAGAAAATCTGGATAAGATTTTTGTCACCAAAAATAAATTCAAACCTTCTGAAAATTTTGATATAGTCATTGTTGGTGGTGGCGGAGCAGGTCTAAGTGCTGCAATTTCAGCATCAAACTTAGGGGCAAAGGTTGTCCTTCTTGAAAAGATGGCAGCCGTTGGCGGGAACACATTGGTATCCATGGGTGGAATAAACATTCCTGGAAGTGATGCTCAGAAGGCTAAAAAAATAGAAGACAATTCTGAACTCTACTACAACGACGCTCTTGTTGGAGGAGATGGTGAGAACAATAAAGAATTATTTAAGATCTTGTCTGAAAATGCCCTGGATACATATAAGTGGCTCAAGGAAGAAGTCGGGGTAGAATTTAAAAAAGATGAACTTATTCATTTTGGAGGGCATACTGTTCCAAGAGCAGCGGTATTTAAAGGTAAATATGCCGTAGAATTGATCTCTAAATTAAGAAAAAAAGCTGAAAATCTGGGTGTAGAGATCAGAACAGGAGTGGAAGCCAAGGAGATAATAACAAAGGATAATGAAGTCATTGGTATTTGTGCTGTTAGTGAAGGAAAGACGGTAGAATTTTTTGGCAGCAGAGGTGTAATCTTTGCAACAGGGGGGTTCTCTGGAAATATAGAGATGAGAAAAAAATATAACCCTGAGCTGGATGAAAGATATAAAACAACTAATCAAAGCGGGATAACCGGAGACGGTCACCTCATGTGTGAAAAAATTGGAGTAGATTTTGTCCATATGTCATATATACAGACCTTTCCTATTGCTAACCCTCTAACCGGGGCATTATCCCATGTAGGCGGTTCCAGGTTTGATGGTGCAATCCTGGTCAATAGATCAGGAAAAAGATTTGTAGAAGAATTAGAGAGAAGAGACGTAGTCTCTCAAGCTATCCTAGCTCAAAATGGAGGAGTCGGATACCTTGTATGGGCACAGGAAGTAGAAGCTGTTGCAAATAGAACAACTGAAAATAAAGCAGAGGTAAACAGCTTAAAAAGAGCTGATTTATTTATAGAGGGTAGTATAGAGGAATGCAGTAAAAAACTGGATATAAATTTAGACACACTGAAGGAGACTATAAACACCTATAATTCCTCTGTGGAAAATGGCAAAGATCAAGAGTTTAATAGAAGAGGAAACCTTGTAAAGATAGAAAAAGGACCTTTTTATATTCAAACTGTCGCACCAGCGGTTCATCATACCATGGGTGGAATAAGGATAAATAGCAGGAATGAAGTTCTAGATATTGAAGGAAATATAATAAAAGGTCTTTATGCTGCAGGAGAGATTGTAGGTGGTATTCACGGAACAAATAGACTAGGCGGAAATGCAATAACTGACATCTTAGTTTTTGGAAAGAGAGCCGGAGAAAAAATAATGAAATAATTTTATATTATTTAGGAGTTAAGTCTTTTATTTAACTCCTTTTTTATATATTTTTTCAGTTTAATGAAAAAAATAAATTAATTTTTTTTAATCTTTTTATAAAACGTTATTAAAAAATAGTATTTTTTTCAAAAAAGTTACTTTTTTTAATTATGAAAATACAAAAAATACAACTTTTGTCTTTTTATCGTACTAAAAAACCTTTTTTATTACGTTTTAACTTTAAATTAAACTGAAAGTATGGTATTATATTATCAAATAAAAAAGTAGCCTATCAGATCAATATTTCAAAAAAAAAAAATTAAAGTGGATTAATTATCTAGGTAGGGTACACAAATAAATTTATAAGGTGGTAAAATTATGTTTAGTAAGTGGAATCAATTAAGTTTAGTAAAAAGAATAATTGTTGGTCTTATCGTCGGTATCGTATTAGCAATCGCTGTACCAGACGCAGCAAAACCAGTTGAATTATTGGGATCATTATTCGTAGGAGCACTAAAAGCAGTAGCACCTATCTTAGTATTTTTCCTGGTAATGTCAGCAGTATCACAGCATAAACCTGGTCAAAAAACAAATATGAAATCTGTTATCAGTCTTTATCTTATCGGAACATTCTTAGCCGGTGTAGTTGCCGTAGTAGGAAGTTTCATATTCCCGGTAACTATCGCTTTAGGAAAGGGAGTAGAAAATGTATCTCCTCCAAGTGGTGTAAGTGAAGTATTAAAAACATTATTGATGAACGTTGTAGACAATCCAATACATGCACTTGCTAACGCTAACTATATCGGAATCTTAGTTTGGGCATTATTGTTAGGAATAGCATTAAAGCATGCACCGGCTTCTACTAAAACAATGATCACAGACTTTTCAAACGCACTATCTCAAGTTGTAAGATGGGTTATTCATTTAGCACCATTTGGTATCATGGGATTAGTATTCAATTCAATTGCAACTAGTGGACTAGCTTCATTAGGAGCTTACGGTAAATTATTAGCATTATTATTAGGATCTATGGCATTTATGGCACTGGTAGTAAACCCGGTTATCGCATTTATCATGATGAGACAAAACCCTTATCCATTAGTATTCAGATGTTTAAAGCAAAGCGGAATTACAGCTTTCTTCACTAGAAGTTCGGCTGCAAATATCCCGGTAAACATGGAATTATGTGAGGAATTAGGATTAGATAAAGACATGTATTCTGTATCTATCCCTTTAGGAGCTACTATTAACATGGCAGGAGCAGCTATCACAATATCTGTATTAACTCTTGCAGCAGTACATACATTAGGTATCCATGTAGACTTCGGAACGGCTCTTATCTTAAGTATCTTATCGGCTGTCAGTGCTTGTGGAGCATCTGGTGTAGCAGGTGGATCATTACTTCTTATCCCATTAGCTTGTAGCTTATTTGGTATCCCAAATGAAGTGGCAATGCAGGTAGTTGGAGTAGGATTTGTAATCGGAGTAATCCAGGATTCAGTAGAAACTGGTCTTAACTCTTCAACAGACGCATTATTTACAGCTGTAGCTGAATTTGCTGACTGGAGAAAAGCAGGAAAGAAAATCGTTATCAACAAAGAAGTTAACTTATAAGAAATAAAAAAAAACCTCAGAAGATTCTGAGGTTTTTTTATTTTATGTTAAATGTTGTATCAGTATATTAATCCCCATCCCTATAAGGATGATTCCTCCTGCATATTCCGCCTTAGCTCCTAATAGTTGTCCCACTTTATTTCCCAGATAAACTCCTGCAGAGGATAAAATAAAAGTAATAACTCCTATTATAGCTATGGAAAAATAAATATTCAGCCCTGGTAGGAGTGAAAAGGTAAATCCAACTGCCAATGCATCGATACTGGTAGCTATTCCTAAAACTATTATATTAGAAGTTTTCTCACAATTTCCATGGATGTCACATTTCCCAAACTCCCTGGCATCTATTATCATCTTGATACCTATAAAAGCAAGGAGCCCAAAGGCTACCCAGTGATCAAACTTAGCTATTTTATCATAAAATAACCCTCCTATTGCCCAGCCTAACAGCGGCATAATTCCTTGAAAGATTCCAAATACCAAGGCCACCCGAAATATAGATTTAATGCATAATTTTCTGAGAGATATCCCCTCGGTCAATGATACTGCAAATGCATCCATGGCTAACCCTATGGAGATAAAAAAAAGTGATGTAAAATTCATATGTTCCTCCTCAATTTATGTTTATTTTAGTATTATACTAGAATATCTTCTCCATGTCTTCTAAATTAATTTTAAAGGATTTTTAGTTTATACAGGGTAAAATCAATAAAGCAATTTATATTTTAGAAAAATACAAGGAGGAAAAATTATGAAAAAATTGGTATTTTTATTTATTTTTATTATTTCTATTCTCAGTTTTGCTGTTACTCAAAAAACAGACTTTTCAGCCTATAATCTCTCCGGTGAGATAATTTCTGGTGTTAGAGTCGTAAAGGTTGAATCTTTTAGATATTCTTATTCTCCCAATGTTATTGTTGTAAACAGTGGAGAAAGGGTAAGGATAAAACTCTCTACCAGGGATACAGAACATGGATTTAAAATCCCGGAAATAAATTTTGATCTCAAAGTTAAAAAGGGCAGACCTAGAGAGGGAGAATTTACAGCTCCTAAACCTGGTATCTATGAAATAAGATGCTCTGTATTCTGTGGTTCAGGTCATAAAGAGATGAAGGGAAGGCTGGTTGTTAAATAAAAAAAAGCTAACGCTTCTTCAACCCCCAGCCCCCATCTTGGGGGTTTTTGGTATAATAACTATTATGACTACTATTACACTTAAAGATATTCTTACCAACGACAACCTAAAAGCTTTTTTTAAG
>NZ_QUAJ01000054.1 GCF_003391055.1 Psychrilyobacter piezotolerans | reverse complement strand
TTAGTGCTCCTACGAATAATGATCCCAATAATTCAACTGGTTTTGCTGCATCTGGTGCAGCGATTGCTAATATGATACCGACGATTAGACCAACGATTATTCTTTTTACTAAACTTAATTGATTCCATTTACTAAACATAATTTTACCACCTTTTAAATTTATTTATGTACCTTAGTTAATTGATCTCCTTTAATTTTTTTTAAAATATCCGATAGGGTACTTTTTTAGAATTTTTATCTTTTTTGGGCAAGGATGAAGAAACAGTGACAAATAAGATCTATTAATCTCTATAAAGGGGGAACCTCTTGCAGAGCTCTGCAACCTCATTTTTTATGGCTTCTAATTTTTCAGGAGAACCGCCGCTGTTTAAAGATTTTAGAATTAAGGCGGCTACTTCCTTCATTTCCCCTTCCTTCATCCCCCTGGTTGTAAGGGCAGGAGTTCCTATCCTGATACCACTGGTTACAAAAGGGCTTTTAGTATCATAGGGAATACCATTTTTATTTACCGTGATATTTGCCTCTTCTAGGATCTTTTCGGCTTCTTTTCCGGTAAGATCCTTATTGGTAAGGTCAACCAAGATCATATGGTTATCGGTTCCCCCGCTGACAATTCTTAAACCTCCTTTTTTCAGTTCCTCAGACAGGGTATGGGCATTTATTATTACCTGTTTCTGATATCCTTTGAATTCTACACCTAAGGCCTCGTTGAAAGCCGCAGCCTTTGCAGCAATTATGTGCATGAGGGGCCCCCCTTGAATTCCGGGGAAGATAACTTTGTTGACCTTTTTTATGATCTCTTCGTCATTGGTTAGGATCATTCCTCCTCTGGGACCTCTCAGAGTTTTATGGGTAGTAGTGGTAACAACGTGGGCATGAGGAATAGGAGACGGATGTTCTCCTGCAGCTACAAGACCTGCAATATGTGCCATATCTACCATAAGGTAAGCTCCTACCATGTCTGCAATTTCCCTGAATCTCTTAAAATCTATTGTACGGGAATATGCACTGGCCCCGGCCACGATTATACGGGGCTTTACCTCAAGGGCCATTTCTTCCACTTTTTTATAATCTATCACTTCTGTGTCTTTGTCTACTCCATAAGAATATACCTTGTAGTCCTGTCCTGAAAAATTGACATTTTTACCGTGGGTCAAGTGCCCGCCGTGGTCTAATTTCATTCCCAGGATAGTGTCTCCAGAGTTTATCAGCCCTCTGTACACTGCCATATTTGCCTGGGAACCTGAATGGGGCTGTACATTTACATATTTTACCCCAAATAGTTCTCCTGCTCTTTGGATAGCAAGTTCCTCTGCAACATCCACAAACTGGCAACCTCCATAATATCTTTTTCGGGGATATCCTTCAGCGTATTTGTTCGTCATTACACTTCCTGCTGCCTCCATTACAGCCTCTGATACAAAATTTTCAGAAGCTATAAGCTCCAAACCGTACTCCTGACGTTCTTCCTCTCTTTGGATAGCTTCCCAAAGTTTTTCATCGTTCATTTTTAATCCTTTCATCATGAATCCTCCTTTTAGGTAAATAAAAAAAGCCCTAGATATATTCCATCTACGGCTTTAAATTTAATAAAATTAAAGTAGTTTTGCAGATATAGATTTACATCAAAAATTCAAAAAGCATATATGATATTTTTTATGGCATTTAGAATTTTGCGAGGATGAAAATCTTCTAGTCATGGCTTTTGCTCCTTTGAATTTTTTTATTTGCTAAAGAATACTCCATAAAAATTACTTTGTCAAGAAAAGGTAAAAAACTATATTCTTTCAAAGGATTTTCTAAAAGATATCTAAGACTGTTGCTCTTTCCTTTTAATCTGTTAAACTTGAGGCAAATTCCTGCCCGAATTCATAGCAGAGTTCCCTGCTTTCACGGTTTAAATTCCAGTTAACTTTTATTCCTTCATTTACGACTTTCAAAGAAGTGAATCTTAAACTTTCATTGATAACATCTAAATTTTTGGCATTCCATCCATAACTTCCAAAGGCTGCTGTACTTTTATCTTTAAAGCCCAAACCTTTTACACCTTCTAATAGGGCAGCCATTGATGGCAGTATCCTGTTGTTGATGGTGGGTGATCCGAATAAAACCCCTTTTGACTTAAAAATTTCTGTCAGAACCTCACTTTCACTATGTTTAGCACTGTTAATCAATAAAATATGTGTAGAAGGAGAAATATTTCTAATCCCATCAGCTATAGACTCTGCCATTTTTTTAGTGCTTTCCCACATAGTATCATAAGTTATCACTATTTGATCTTCTTTATAGTTATCACACCATTTCATATATTTTTCAACAATTTGAAGGGGATTCTTTCTCCAGATTACACCATGTGAAGTACAAATTTGATCAATTGTTAAGTTCAATCCTAATATTTCATCAATTTTTCTTTTAATCAGAGGGCTGAATGGTGCCAGGATACAGGCATAATATTTTAATGACTCATAGTTTAAGATATCCTGGTCACATTCATCGTTGAATAATCCATTGGCTCCATAATGCTGGCCAAAAGCATCATTACTAAAAAGTATATTTTCTTCATTTAGATAAGAGGCCATTGAATCCGGCCAATGCAGCATTTTCATTTCAACAAATGTTAATTTTTTCTTCCCTAAGTCTAAAACATCCCCAGTCTTTACAACTCTAAATTCAGCATCGATCTTATGATAAGCTTTTATAATTTCTACACCTTTATCTGTACAATAGATGGGTGTATTAGGAATTTCTTTCATCAATGCACTTAAAGAACCGCTATGGTCGGGTTCGTTGTGATTCATAACAATATAATCAATAGTATTTAAATCAATCTCTTCTTTTAACTGCTCTATCCACTGAGTACTAAATTTTTCAATTACAGTGTCTACCAAAACTGTTTTTTCGTCTCTTATTAAATACGAATTAAAAGAAGTTCCATGGGGGATATCTAATTCCTCACCGTGAAATTTAGTAAGATCCTGATCAATTATCCCAACCCATTTAACACTTTTACTGACATCAACAAATTTTTTCATATTATTTTCTCCTTTTTTATTTTTTATAAATTTATACAAGGTATATACGACAACTTAAAATTAATCCTCTGTTTATATATTCGATTTTATCTTAGGTCTAACATGATTAAAATCTGAAATGCTGGAAAATGAAATTAGAGGATTAAAACTTTAAAATAAAAATATCGGTAAGAATTTCATATATTTTTTTTTTTTGGATATTAACCTGTATTTTTGTGTAGTAATTTATGATAAAATAAAATGAAAAATACTAAAAATAATAATTTTATATTTAATTATAGTGTTTTAGATAATGTTGACCTTGGAAAAAAATAAAAAGAGATAAACATTAAAAGTTTTTTTAGGGTATAATCAATAGACTTTTAATGCTTACAGAATTTTAAAAAGGAGGTTTTTATGTGTTTCCAATCTGGTGATTTAAGTGGTGATTTAAGGAATGCTGATTTGAGGAATGCTGATTTAAGTTATGCTAATTTAAGGGATCTTGATTTAAGTTATGCTGTTTTATGTGATGCTGATTTAAGTAATGCTAATTTAATCAATGTTAATTTAACTAGTGCTGATTTACGAGGTGTCAATTTAACCGATACTAAATTTATTTATGCGGATCTAAGTTATGTTAATTTATACGGTGTTGATCTGGCTAATACTGATTTAAGTTATACTAATTTACGTAATGCTGATTTAAGTAATGCTAAATTAACTGTTACTATTTTACGTGGTGCTAATTTAATTGGTGCTAAATTAACTGATGCTAATTTAACAGGTGCTGACTTAAGTAGTGCTAATTTACGTAATGCTGACTTAAGTAGTGCTGATTTACATAATGCTGACTTAAGTTATGCTGGTTTAAGGAACGCTGATTTAAGGGGTACTAATTTAAAAGGTGTTGATTTAAGTACTGCTGATTTAAGTTATGCTGATTTAACAGGTGCTGATTTAACAGGTATTAATTTAACAGGTGCTGATCTAACTGGTGCCAAGTTTGATGATTTTGTCGATTAAACATTCAACAAATAAAATCAACTTTAAAAGGACACTCCTAATGGAGTGTCCTTTTGTTTAATGTTTTTTTTATTTTCTTCGAATTTTCTTCCTTGATATCTACGAACCTTGCGGCCTCTATGTTTTTAAAAATCTTCTTCATCTTCTTCATCTTCCGTTTCGTGTGGATTGTCAGGGGTATCCACTCCATATTTTGCTAAAATTTTTTCCATCATCTCTTGAAGGATATACCATTGTGGAGAATATACATCTTCTTTTGCAAAATAAAGTGCTTCAAATTCTTTAAAATCTTCCGGAGACATTATTTCCTCTAATTCTTCTAATCTCATATTTATCCCATCCTCAATACTTTATTTTTAAATCTTATAGTAACAATATATTCGCCATTATTTTTAAAACTCCTTTATTATTTTTTAACCTCTGTATTTTTATTAAAATAAAAGGATTGTTTTATTTACTTTTGTAGATATAGTTTAGTATCCCATAAAAAATATCTTATTTAAAAACCACAATAAATTATAAAAAGGAGCCGACTATGAAGGAATTAACGCCACTCTTTGAAATGGATAAAATTATTAAAATTCTTGGTAAAATCTCTATCTTTGGAGGTCTTAATGAAGCCCAGCTGTATAAGATATTCCGGATATTGCAAAAGATAACATATAAGGATAAGGAATTTATCTTTAAACAGGATGAAGCCCCTACACACATCTATATAATACTGGAAGGGAAGATAAGATTAATTAAAGATATAAATTATAATAGTTATCAGCTCTTTGAGTTTGCAGAGGGAAGCTGTATCGGCGAAGAATCCATAATTGGGATACAGCCCCATACACTTTCTGCCATAGCTATAGGAGATGTAGAGCTTGCCGTGATTCCTAAAAAATTTTTTTTAGATTTTTATAATACCGATAAAGACCTTTTTTGTCTTTTGATTCTCAATATAGCCAGAGAAATTTCCCGCAGACTTAAACAGACAGACAATCTTCTGCTTCATTATATAAATACAAAAGATAAAATTTCCGTAGGATAACTAAATTAAGTTCATTTCTTTTAATAATTCTCTTAAACTGTGGATAATTTCATTTAATTTGTCCACAGTATCAAAATCTTCATTGTATAGACCTTCAAATAATTCTCTTATATCCGATTCCATATTTCTGGGAAGATGTTTTAACCGTTCTGTTGTAATTTTTAAAAGGTTTTTTTCTCCTGTATGTAGTTTCATATTTAATGCAAAAATAATGTCAAAATAACTCTCAAAAAATTCATTAATTTTCTTATTAACTCTGATAAGATCGTTTCTTTTTAAGGCTTTTTTTATTTCACTGGCATAAACTGGAGCTATCTTATTTAAAAATGGAAAGTTTTTTGCAATTATATTTTTTCTCAGTTCTTTCGGATAATCCACATCAAATTTTTTTTTAAGATTACTTAATTCTCCATTTTTATCATAAAGAATATTTGATTTTACGAGGTTTTCCCAATAACAGGTAGTGTATCCTGTTAAGGCATGATGCCTGATAGTTATATCTTCCAGCATCTTTTCTATCTGCTTAATCTCC
Organism: Psychrilyobacter piezotolerans; assembly: GCF_003391055.1. Taxonomy (NCBI): domain Bacteria; kingdom Fusobacteriati; phylum Fusobacteriota; class Fusobacteriia; order Fusobacteriales; family Fusobacteriaceae; genus Psychrilyobacter; species Psychrilyobacter piezotolerans. The sequence continues at coordinate 552 of NZ_QUAJ01000054.1, read as the reverse complement.
CTATATATAATATCAATCTGGACATTGATTTTCTTAAAAATTCCCTGGTCTTCTTTCTTCGAGATAGAGTTATTTAGTTCGACATGACTAAAGTATTTATTTGCTATATTTTCTCTGAAATCCAAAGGGAGATCTTCCGTAGTATATATATATAGGTCATAATCGGAATCTTCATCAAAAGTATCACCGACCCTTGAACCGCATAAAAGAATAGCTTCTACCGAACTATGTTTTGAAAAATCATCAACTAATTCTAAAAAAATATCATCGTATTTTTTCATATGGATTTCACCTCTTTGTTTCCATATTTTAATGGTTTAGACATATTCTTCCTCCCTATTTGTAAATAATTTTTTTTATTAATTTTCCTTGATAACTCAATGTATCTATTAAGTTTTTAACTTTGTTAATTTGACAAATAATTGCTTATTTATGGATATTTCATAGTATTTAATACTGAAAACAAGAATTTTTGTATAGCAAACAAACGTCCTCACTATTTTTTTTGAAGGCCTTATTCCCTCAATATTCTTATGGCAACTACCCTCCCAT
>NZ_QUAJ01000053.1 GCF_003391055.1 Psychrilyobacter piezotolerans | reverse complement strand
ATCCTGAGCCAGGATCAAACTCTACATTCAAATTTATATCCTAACTTCATAAATGAAGTTTAGCTATCTATTAAAAGATAATTATTTTTATAGTGGTTCATTCCACTGTACACCTTAATCGATTGTTTGAAACAAGTTTCAAACGACAATTGAGTTTTTAATTTACACTTTCTTTCTCTATTTAATTGCTAATGTCCTGTTGTTTGTATCGCTCCAGGTCGCTTTCGCTTTCTTTCGCGGACAAGAAGAAGTATACCGTGTTTACAATTTTTCGTCAAGGATTTTTTTGCTTTTTCATTGTGTTTTTTCAAAACATTTTCTAAAACTGAACTAAAAAACCAAACACCCTTCTATTTCCCCTTAATTTACTACCGTGCAGACGACGAAACATATATGTTATTGCAATTAAAAACAATTAAAAACTTTTCACCCCTTCACCCATGTAATAACGTTAGTGTTGTTACATGGGAAAACTAAATTACAAATAACTGAAATTGATACGAATAAAAAATTAAATTTAACCAATATCTGAGGGAAAAAATCAGAATATTTTAGCTTTCCTTCTTTAAATTTTAGAAAATCACATTTCCTTATACCTATCAGACACAGAAAGTTATAGAAAATTTTAAATAAAATTTTATTTTTATCAATTCAAAATTCAACATAAAAGTTTATTATAATATAGTAGTATTTCATATCAAACACAACACTTCACCTTTTCTCCCTTTACTGATTACAAAATTGCCTTCTCAACAATCCACTTCTTTCCCTTCTAAACATTTTCTTCTTCTATTGTTAATAACATAAACAATTTCACTTATTCTTCAGATTTTTTTAAGTTTTATAAAATTAATATAGATTGATCACAAAGGAAGAAAGTTTTAATTTCTTCCTAAATTAGATTCATATTTTAAATTAAGTTTTTTCATGCTTAATTTTTATAATTGTAGAAAATACCATTAGAGGAAAAATTAAGCAAAACGTTTTCCTACGAAAACTAATCGCGATTACATATATATAGTAAACGAAACTAATCGCGATTAAAAAAATGCAAACAAGTGTAAAAAAAGTGTTGACAAAACATCAAAAATGTAATAAATTAGTATTAGATAAGACAATTAAATACAAAATCGGACGAAGGTATGTGGAGAGTCTCTAGAAAATTAGAGCACCGAAGAAGTAAAACTTTCAGGTTTTCACGAATATGTGAATAAGAACACCTACTGGACGAACCTCTGGAGAGACTTTTAAATAAGTCACCGAAGGAGCAAACCTAATTTATTTTAGGCGAATCTCTCAGGTAAAAAGGACAGTGGAAATATTTTAAAAAAATGAAGTTTTCATTTTTTTAATTTTAATCTATTCTTAATTCAGAGGTCATACTATTGTATGACCTCTTTTGATATTTAAAGATTTTATCTAAAAAATTAAATATTATAAAATTTATATAAAATATGATTCCTCAGTTGATTCTAGAAGGACTTCATTATTTTGAACTAATTTTATAAATTTATATATATAACCACTAAAGGGTGATCTACAAAAAAAATTACAAAAAAATAACCTACCAAACTTATACGCCTTTCTAATGCAAAAGTTTGATAGATTATAATTGAACTATGCTTGTATCATATTTACCGATTCTTTCTTTGCTTTAATAGAAACAAAAATTGTTGAGATTAAATATCCGCCAATTATACCACCAATCATAGCAAAAACCATAGCTAGCACTACGTTTGTAGCTGGGTTAAACGCAAATGGAGTGAGCAAACCAGGGATAGGAGATGCTGTACCGGGAGCATCAGCTACAATTTTAAAATATGCAGCAGACAAACCTGCAAGTGCTCCGCCAGTAAAACTAGAGGCAAATATAGGAACTGGATTGGCTGTAACTATATCCGCTTGTGTAAGAGGTTCTAACATCATTGAAATAGCCTTACTTTTACTTCCTAATTTAAGTCTGTAGAATGTTATACCGTTTGCAAAACAACCACCGAAACAAGCGACACATGCTATTCCCATAGGCAGTCCTGTTAAACCTAAAATAGCGGTAAGAGCCATGGAACTAAGAGGAGATGTACAAATAACCTTGATAAGTCCTCCTAAAAGAAGTCCCATAAGTATTGGAGATTGATTTGAAGCGTTTAATATCATCTCTCCTAATTGATTGAGAGTAATAGTAACAACAGGTGAGACAGCTTCAGCGATAAATCTTCCTAGAGGAGCTAAAACAAGTACACCGACAATAACGTCTACTCCTTCAGGTAAATATTTTTCTATAACTGGAACTAAGAATGAAAGGGCATATCCCACGATAAATCCTTCTAATATTCCCATTCCAGAAAGTGCGAGACCGGCAGCTATAGCGAATACAGGATTGATACCCAGAGCCAGCATAACCAAACTTCCTGATGCTACGCCTCCCAGACCACCTACGATATTACCTACATTACCTAAAAAAGCAAAACCAAGCATATTTCCTGAAATAAATTTGTGTAAAGCTTCGACTAAAAAAGTAGCTACTGCAGCATTTGCTAGACCACTCATAGCTTTTTGACCATTTGGTGCTTTAAGACTGAACGCTGAAAAACATGATAGTGCCAATAATAGTAGTGCCATTCCTTTTAACATTTCCATTGTAAAAATTCCCCCTAATAATATATTGTCACACAACTTCTCGTGAAAAAAATCACTACAAATTGAAGTATTTAACTGAAATTAAATATTTCTTATTAAACTTAGGTTTGAGTGAATTTATTGCTAAAATAGTTGTGAATCTTATAATTTATAACCTTTTAAATGAGGTTTGTCAATTAAATTTAAACTTTTTTTGAAAATAGTGTATTCAAAGCAACTCTTTTGTTTTGTTTCTAAACTATTTTTTTTTAGTTTTTGGAAAAAATAAATTAAATTAATTTATGACAACATATACGTTATCATCTCGGCTCAACCTCTTCTACGATAAGGGTAAGATAAAAATTAGAAAAACATAATATATGTTTGTATTTGAAACAAAAAGTAAAAAAAATAACTTTAGTGGTTGACTTTTTAAAAAAAAAGGAGTATAACTAAATTGGAAATAGATAAGCCGCTGGTGTGCTTACCGATATTAAAATCGAGTTGCAATATTAAGTTATTGTAGGTGGGTTCGATTCCCTCATACTTCCATCAAATCAAGTGCTATATAATTTAAAAATAATCAAAAATTAAAAAGTATCGACATCGAACGAATACTTTTTATTTTTTTACAAAAATGTGAAAAAGAGAACATATCTCTTATTTGGGAGGGTCAAATGAAATTCAGAATAATAACAAACAATCCTCTAGTTCATCTAAAATATAAGGATGCATTCCCTATGGACTATCATGAAAATGCTACCTTTTTAGAGACTATGGAATTCACAAGGTCAAAGGTTCATAGCGGCCATGAGATTTTAACTCATCCATTGACGGGAAGTGTCAAACCAGGGGAAACACCATTTAAATCAATAATAATATCCGAAGAAGCGTCCAAATTAAACTTTGATTCTTTAAAGCTCATCGAAGATGCTATACTCACTACTAAAAAGTTTGTTTTAAATAGAAAATGGACAGATAAGATTATAAGTGATTTTAAACTAATCGATTGCGACATCATTACTAGTGGTATTGAAAGTATAAACCAAATTAATTAAATAATTAAATAAACAAATAAACATAAATATTAGGAGGCTACAATGTCAAAAGTATACGACCTTATAGTAATAGGAGCAGGGCCAGCGGGATTATCTGCAGCTTTATATGCAGGAAGATCAAAATTATCTACATTGGTATTGGAAAAGAGTAAGACAGGAGGACAGATTGTTATAACTCATGAAGTAGCAAACTATCCTGGATCTGTAAGAGAAGCAACAGGACCATCTCTAATCGGTAGAATGGTAGAGCAGGTAGTAGAATTCGGTGCAGAAATAAAAGCTGACAATGTAATCGATGTAGACTTTTCTGGAGACATCAAAATTGTTAAAGGTGAAAAAGAAGAATATCAAGCTAAGGCAGTTATCATAGCAACTGGAGCTACACCTAGAAAGATGGGTTGCCCGGGAGAAGCTGAATTTACTGGTAAGGGAGTTTCATACTGTGCTACATGCGACGCAGACTTCTTTGAAGATTTCGAAGTATTCGTAATCGGTGGAGGAGACACAGCAGTTGAAGAAGCAATGTACTTAACTAAATTTGCTAGAAAAGTAACTATAGTACATAGAAGAGATGAATTAAGAGCAGCTAAATCTATCCAGGAGAAAGCATTTAAAAATGACAAGTTAGAATTTATGTGGGATTCAACAGTTGAAGAATTAAGAGGTGACGGAATATTAGAAACAGCAGTTTTCAGAAACTTAAAAACTGGAGAATTAACAGAATTCCATGCAGATGAAGAAGATGGAACATTCGGTTTATTCGCATTTGTTGGTTATGTACCACATTCAGATACATTCAAAGGTCATATAGAAATGGATGACTGGGGATATATCAAAACAGATGACGAAATGAGAACAAATGTAGAGGGAGTATTTGCAGCAGGAGATATCAGACCTAAAGCACTTAGACAAGTAGTAACAGCAACTGCTGATGGAGCAATCGCAGCAACGTTAGCTGAAAAATATATGGAAGAAAAATTTTAAGGAGGATCAATTTATGTTAGTAGTAGATAAAGGAACATTCGAAGAAGAAGTACTGAATGCAGAAGGTTATGTATTAGTAGATTACTATAGTGACGGGTGTGTACCGTGCCAGGCATTATTACCTGAATTAGAAGTAATAGCTGAAAAAAATGCCGATAAAGCTAAATTCGTAAAATTAAACACAAGTAAGGCAAGAAGAATGGCTATAAAGCAAAAAGTATTAGGATTACCTACAATAACTTTATATAAAGGTGGAGAAAAAGTAGCGGAGTTAACAAAAGACGATGCAACAGCTAAAAATATTGAAAACATGCTTGCTGAAAATATCAAGTAATAAACCAAGTAACGATCATAGTTTAATATAATAATATAAGGGGGTGTGATATTTGCGTTTAGAATTAGGAGAAATTAATATTTCAGATATAAAATTTGCAGATGTCTCAAAGGTAGAAAATGGTGTTTTACATGTAAATGCGGAAGAAATCAAGGCAATTGTTTTAGAGGATGACAGAATCATTGATGTTAAACTTGAATTAGCAAAGCCTGGAGAAAGTGTTAGAATTACACCTGTTAAAGATGTAATCGAGCCTAGAGTAAAAGTTGGAGGAGATTCTAGTATCTTCCCTGGTGTTGTCTCAAAGGTAACAACAGTTGGAGAAGGTAGAACTCATGTATTAAAAGGGTCTGCTGTAGTAACTTGTGGAAAGGTTGTTGGATTCCAAGAAGGTATCATCGACATGTCTGGTGTTGCAGCAGATTATAGTCCTTTCTCAAAGTTAAATAACTTATGTATGGTTATCGAGCCTAAAGAAGGAATCGACCAATACGCTTATGAAGCAGCAGCTAGAATGGCTGGATTAAAAATCGCTGCTCACTTAGGTAAATTAGGAGAAAATGTTACTCCTGATAATATCGAAGTATTCGAAACTAAACCTTTATTAGAGCAAGCTAACGAGTATCCTGATTTACCAAAGGTAGGTTATGTATACATGTTACAAACTCAAGGTCTTTTACATGATACTTATGTATATGGTGTAGATGCTAAGAAAATAGTACCAACTATTTTATATCCAACTGAAGTTATGGATGGAGCTATCTTAAGTGGAAACTGTGTATCAGCTTGTGATAAGAACACAACTTTCCATCACTTAAATAACCCAATCATCAAAAACTTATACAAGCAACATGGAAAAGAAATCAACTTCATGGGAATCATCATAACTAACGAAAACGTATATTTAGCAGATAAAGAAAGATCATCTAACTGGACAGCTAAATTTACTAAATACTTAGGATTAGATGGTGCAGTAATCTCTCAAGAAGGATTCGGAAACCCTGATACTGACTTAATCATGAACTGTAAGAAAGTAGAAGCTCAAGGTGTTAAAACAGTTATCGTTACTGACGAGTATGCTGGTAGAGATGGATCATCTCAATCATTAGCAGATGCAGATGTATCAGCTAACGCAGTAATAACTGGTGGAAACGCCAATGAAATGATAACTTTAGCTCCAATGGACAAAGTTATCGGAATGTTAGACTATACAGATACATTATCAGGTGGATTTGACGGTTCATTAAAAGCTGACGGAACTATCGAAGCTGAGATCCAAATAATCACTGGTGCAACAAACGAATTAGGATTCAACAAATTATCAGCTAAAATGTACTAGTTTTAATAAATAAAACTTCGACACAGATAGTGTCAAAAACTAAATAAATTAAAATCTTAGGAGGCAACACATGTTTAATTATGAAAATAAAAAATTAATCATCGTCGGTGATAGAGACGGTGTACCTGGAGAAGCTATAAAAGAATGCGCTGAGACAATAGCTAACGTAGAAGTTATATTTGCTTCTACAGAATGCTTTGTCTGAACGGCTGCAGGAGCAATGGATTTAGAGAATCAAAAAAGAATTAAAGATTTCGCAACTGAATATGGACCAGAAAACTTAGTAGTTATATTAGGAGCAGCAGAAGCAGAGGCATCTGGATTAGCTGCAGAAACAGTAACAATGGGAGACCCTACATTCTCAGGAATATTAGCTAACGAAGCGTTAGGATTAACTGTATTCCACGTATTAGAAGATCAATTCAAAGGTGCTGTAGATGCAGACAAATTTGAAGAGCAAGTAGGAATGATGGAAATGGTATTAGAAGTAGAAGAGATCGTAGAAGAAATGAACGAAATCAGAGGAGAAGGTTGTAAATACCTTTAATTTCTCGCAAAACTTGTAATAACTAAACCAACAGCAAAAACAAAATAACTAAAAAACTAAGAAATCATATTCGGAAAACCGTGTCCTATGCAAGGCACATACCAAATCTTTAATTAAAATAATTCTCAAAAAAATCCATTGAACATATGGCTCAGGTGAGCCTATATAACAGAAACAAAGGCAACAAATTTAATAAAATCAATTATCAAAACTTATAATATAATATAAACTGGGGATTCAATAATCCCCAGTAATACAATATCGATGCAAGATAGTCTTAATTACGGGGGATTTGAATGAATAAAATAAAAGTAGTTCACTATATAAATCAATTCTTCGCCGGAATTGGTGGAGAAGAAAAGGCTGATATCAAACCTGAATTCAGAAATGAAGTTGTTGGTCCTGGTTCAGCTCTTATGCAACAATTTGGTGAAGAAGCAGAAATCATAGGAACAGTAATTTGTGGAGATTCTTATTTAAATGAGAATGTTGAAGAAGCTACAGAAGAAATATTAGAAATGGTAAAAGCTGCAAAGCCTGACTTATTTATCGCAGGACCTGCTTTCAACGCAGGAAGATACGGAGTAGCTTGTGGAACTATCGGAAAAGCTGTAAAAGAGAAATTAGGAATTCCTGTAGTTACTGCTATGTACATTGAGAACCCTGGTGTAGACATGTACAGAAAAGATCTTCATATTGTTTCTACAACTAACTCAGCAGCAGGAATGAGAAAGGCTATAAAGCCATTAGCAAAACTTGCTTTAAAATTAGGTAAGAAAGAAGTTGTTGGATCTCCAACTGAAGAAGGATACCATGAAAGAGGAGTAAGACAAAATTACTTCGCTGAAAAGATCGGTGCTGAAAGAGCAGTAGATATGTTACTAAATAAATTAAAAGGTGAGGCATTTGTAACTGAGTATCCAATGCCAGTATTTGATCATGTTGAACCTGGAAAGGCAATCAAAGATTTATCTAAGGCTAAGATAGCATTAGTTACTTCTGGTGGAATGGTTCCTTCAGGAAACCCTGACAGAATCGAAGCTTCATCAGCTCAAAAATATGGTAGATATGAATTAGACAACATGGGTGAAACTGCTCATGGAGGATTCGACCCTACATATGCTAACAACGATCCAAACGTAGTAGTTCCTACTGACGCTTTAAGACAATTTCAAGCTGAAGGTATGATCGGATCTATCCATCCTTACTACTACTCAACAACAGGAAACGGAACTTCAGTAAAGAACTCTCAGGCGTTCGCAGCTGAATTCACAAAAGAACTAGTTGCTGCAGGAGTAGACGGAGTAATCCTTACTTCTACATGAGGAACTTGTACTCGTTGCGGTGCAACGATGGTAAAAGAAATAGAAAAGAGTGGAATACCTGTAGTACATGTTTGTACTGTAGTTCCTATCTCACTAACAGTAGGAGCGAACAGAATAGTTCCTGCAATCGCAATTCCACATCCATTTGGTGACCCTGCATTATGTGCGGAAGACCAAATGAAATTAAGAAAAGACATAGTTAAAACAGCTTTAGAATCTTTAACTACTGAAGTTACTGATCAAACAGTATTTCATGTTAAATAATTAAACTTAAATAAGGGGGAAGAGTTATTGTCTCTTTCCCTTATTTTTTAATAGCTTTAAAAATAAATAAATTATAATAAATAATCGGAGGAATAAAAGATGAATTTTGCAGTTTTAAAAGGAGCAGCATATTGTTTAGTGCATACTCCAGACATGATCTTACACAACGGAACTACACAAACAGTTG
>NZ_QUAJ01000052.1 GCF_003391055.1 Psychrilyobacter piezotolerans | reverse complement strand
AAGTGAATAAAACTCTTGGGGAAATTCAAAAAGAATTTAAAATGATGCTTAAAAAAAGCTTTTAGGTTGTCGTTGGTAAGAATATCTTTAAGTGTAATAGTAGTCATAATAGTTATTATACCAAAAACCCCCAAGATGGGGGCTGGGGGTTGAAGAAGCGTTAGCTTTTTTTTATTCAGCCTATATAATTATGGCTCCAAATCTTTTCATTTCGTTAATGGCTTCCTCTGAATCGGCAGGAGATAAGTTTACTCCCCTGCATCCTGCTGTAATTAAATTAACTTTGTATCCTAATTTTAGTGCATCTAAAACTGTGAATTTAACACAATAATCGGTAGCTAATCCCATTACATAGAGGGTGTCTATATCATTTTTCTTTAATAGAGTATTTAATTTTGTAGGCTCTCCATTGGCATCAAAAAATCCGCTGTAGGAATCATATTTTGGATTACTCCCCTTGTAAATTTTATTTTTTACAGGTTTTAAATCCTTATGTAACTCCGATCCATGGGTATTTTCTATACAGTGATCCGGCCACCAGATCTGAGGTATGCCGTTTAACTCTCCCATTTCCCCGATATTTCCACCGGAATTAGAGGCAAAACTCCCGTGGTTGGCAGGATGCCAATCCATAGTTGCTACCACCAGATGACCATCTTTGTTAAACTCATCTATTAATTTATTTATAAGGGGGAAAATATCGCGAGCTCCCTTTACTTCCAGTGCCCCACCCTTGCAAAAATCATTTTGAACATCTACAACTAATAGTGCTTTTTTCATATATCCTCCCCCTCTAAGATTATTTGTTAACTCAGTTGGATATTACAATAATAATGGAACGATGTAAAGGGTAATTAATAATATATAATAAGAAGGTAATTACCTCCGTATAAATCTTAAAAATCTGTTTTATTGTCTATCAGCCATCCACTGATCCAAAGTATCAAAGTGGTAATAAATGCTATTGCGACAATAGACATTCCTGCACTTATAGAAGATATTTCCTTGAAATTATCCCAGAAAATAAGGTTAAAAATTTTAGAAAATATAAATATGATAATAATGCTACTAATTATAATAGTAGTGGCTATAAGTGGTTTTAATTTTAATTTTAAAAAATAAGTATTAATAATAATAATATTTAAAAAGATCACAACCAAAAGATTACTTAATGTTGCAATTACTAAAGAAAATTTCCAAAGGTCATTAAGGCTATATTGTAGACTCTTGACAAGACTTATTGTATTTCTTGGTGAAATGGAATAAATGTTTACAAATAATAAAATAGAAGTAATTAAAAATAAACTTAACCCTAAAATAAAATAAGCCAAAAATTTTGAAGAAATAATTTTAAAACCACTATTGAAAGTCATAGGGACCACATTACGATCAGTAGAAGTAAGGTCTTTAAAAAAGCTATAAATGGATAAACAATAAAATACAATATAAATACCGAAGTTCATAGGAAGTAATATTACAATTACTATCATGAAATCACTTCGCCTATTACCTATATCCGCCATAAGAAATAGAAAGGCTAGATATATTTCTAATAATAAAAGCAAAATTCCTAAGATCATAATTTTTTTTTTCCATTTTAATATCTCAAATTTTATCAAATTAAACATTATATACCTCCCAATAAAGTGACTCTAAAGATTTTTTCATCTAAGTATAACTTTAGATCTTTTAGGATCTCATGTACTTCTTTCATTATGAATCCTCCTAAAGTATAAATATTAAAAATCTGTTTTATTGTCTATTAGCCATCCACTGATCCAAAGCATCAAGGTAGTGATGCAAACTATCGCAACAATAGATATTCCCATATTTGTGGAGGAGATCTCATTGAGGTTATCCCAGAAAATAAGGTTAAAAATTTTAGATAAAATAGACATAACAATAATAACGATAAGTGTTTTAAATTTTAATTTAGATAAAAAAGTTTTGGTAATGATGATGCTTAAAAATACCAGTGCAAAGAAACTTCCTATTGAAACAAAACTTAAGAGGAAAATTTTAACTGCACTTATAAAAGCTCCATTTTGCAGAGATTCAGTAACACGAAATTTGATTCTTGGATCTACATAGATAGCATTTACTACATACCATAAAAAAGTTGAACAAAATAGAAATGTTCCTAAAATAATAGTTGTTAAAAATTTAGAGGAGATTATTGTGAATCCGCTATAGGGAGTCATAAAAACAAGGCTTCTATCGGTAGAATTGATATCTTTTGAAAAATTAAGTAGTGATGAAAATATAAATACAGTATAGCTAATAAAAACCAGTAAAAATCCTTTACCCATAATATTAATATCTATTGCTGATGGAATAGAAGTTTCATAAATAATAAATGCCTGCATTACTAAAAATAAAACCCCTAAAATTGAGAACATTTTTTTTCGCTTTAACATCTCAAACTTGATTAAATTAAACATTATATACCTCCCAATAAAGAGATTCTAAAGATTTATTTTCAGTATCTCTTAGTTCTTCTAAGTTGATATCCTTGATAAGTGATCCTTCATTTAGAAATAAGACTTGTTCTAAGATTAACTCCATCTCGTTTAGAGCATGGGAAGAGATCAGAATAGTACTGTCTTTCGTGGTCATGCTTATAATTGTATTTTTAATAAGATCTTTTGAGATAACATCTATTCCATTCAATGGTTCATCAAACATGTAAAATTCTACATTCCTTGCAAGACAGAGGGTAACCTTTAACCTCATTCTCATTCCTGTTGAAAATGTTTCTATTTTTTCATCCAGAGATAATTTCATATTTTCGAGGATCTGGTGTGCTTTCTCCAAAGAAAAATCTTCAAAGGTATCGTTATAAAAATTTAAAACCTGTAAAACTGTGAGGCTGGACATAAAAACATCCTCTGTAGGCATAAAAGCAATGTTTTTTCTGGTTTTGAATGAAATTTTATCGTTATTAATAGATAGATTTCCCTTAGTCGCTTTAACCAATCCATAGATAGTTTTCATTAAAGTAGTCTTCCCGCTTCCATTTGGACCGATCAATCCATAGACCATGCCTTTTTTAAATGAATATGAAAAATTATTTAAGGCTCTTTTTTTAAAATAACCCTTGGTTAAGTTGCTTATAATTAGGTTTTCCATTACTCCTCCTCGATCTCTTTTAACATCTTTATTGCTTCCTCTGGTGAGATATTAAGATTACTCATGTCGCGAATAAATTTAACGACTATATCATTGGCCATATTATTTTTTATATTCTGTAAAATATTTTCATCTTCTACAACAAATGTTCCCATCCCTCTTTTTGTAAAGACGATATTTTCTGATTCTAACTCTCTATATACCCTAGAGACTGTATTGGGGTTAACTTTGAGTTTTACTGCCAGCTCCCGTGTAGACATTAATTTCCCCCCGGGTTCTATTACCTTTAGGGATATATCTTGTTTTAATTTATCCATTATCTGTAAATAAATAGGGATATTTTTCTTAAATTCCATATCTCCTCCTCTCATTTTTAACTAGTGACCTAGTTAGATAGTACACTAGTTTTGATGGGGCGTCAAATAATTTATAAAATATGATATAATAAGTTATAGAAATTTTGTACCAATAAAAAGAAAAAACGAGTCAGGGTGGATATATGAATAAATTAATCTAAAGAAATAGAACGCGGATGCAAGGGCATCCAGGAAAAAGATGAGAATGACACAGAAATTGGTGGAGAAAAAATAAAAAAGAGGTGAAACATTATGACTAAGGATGAATTTTTAAAATCAATAGGAACGACGGAAGAAAAATTAAAGATGGAAAAGAAAGAAGTTGTAAAATTTGATGACGGCGATCCTGAATGTTTGGGGTGGGAAGTAAGGTATATAGACGAGAAGCAGTCTATAGAAATAGCCTTAGGGTGCAAATGCAGCACAAGTAACAGTTTACACGATAAGTTATAAATATTGAAGCCTCCGGCAATTGCCGGGGGCTTTTTGAATTGACACAAGATAACAAAATTTATTTGTTAAATTGAGGTATAATAGGATAGTGATAATCCATAAGAATTACGATTTGCGTCAAAAAAATGTATTGAAAAAGGAGAAGAACTTATGATATTAGGGCTGACAGGCGGGATAGCCAGCGGAAAGAGCACAGTTAGTAAAAGATTAAAAGAACTGGGAAGTTATATAATAGATGCAGATAAGATTTCAAGGGAAGTTTCCGACTCTTTGAAAGTACTAAAAAAGTTAGAACAAAATTTTGGTCCCGAGATAATAGACAATGGGCATTTAGACCGGCAAAAACTAAGGGAGATAGTTTTTGAGAATAAGGAAAAAAGAGAACTTTTAAATGAGATAATGCACCCTGTTATAGTGAAAAAAATCATAGAAGAGATAGAAAAAAACAGGGAAAAAGAGCTGATAATACTGGATATTCCCCTTTTATATGAAACAGGGCTGGAGTATCTCTGTGACAAGGTATTGGTAGTGTGTACAGATGAGGAGATTCAAATAGAAAGGGTAAAAGTCAGGGATGGGATAGAATGGAAATTAGCTAAAAAGATAATTGATGCACAGATGCCATTGAGGAAAAAGATAAATAAAGCGGATATATATATTGAAAACAATGGAAATTTAGAGGAATTACTAAAAAAAGTTGAACTAATATATAGGGAGATAACAAAATAAAAAAATATTAAAGCAGAAGGAGCTTTTAAATAAAAGCCCCTACTTTGAGTTCAAAGTTAAAATATGTTATAATAACTAGTTGAAACACCCTCAGGGTGTTACTTTCTATATAAAAAACGGAGGAGAAGATTATGAAAAAAGAGGTTGTAAGAGGCTTAGCTACTTGGTTTGGGCTGGGAGATTTACCTAAAGCTCCGGGAACGATGGGAACACTGGGTGCGATACCATTATTTTTTATGTTGAATTCATTTAGACTGGTAATAGCTGATGCTAGATTATATAACTCATTTTATTTTATATTTTTAACGGGATTTTTTGCCCTGTCAATATATGTATCGGATAGATGTGAAAGGGAGATATTTAAGGAAAAAGACCCGCAAAAGGTAGTAATAGATGAGGTACTGGGATTTATGGTAACTATGTTTTTAGTCAATCCGGTGGGATATAAAGAAACTGTAGTAGCTGTTATCTTAGGATTTTTACTGTTTAGATTCTTTGATATAACCAAGTTAGGTCCGATAGATAAGTCACAGCATTATGGATATGGAGTAGGAGTAGTGTTGGATGATTTCTTAGCAGGAGTTGCGGCAAATTTCTTATTGATAATGTTGATGACAATAATTTTCTAGGGGAGATAATATGGATGCAACGATTATATTGGTCGGGACAGAACTCCTGAACGGGATGACTGTGGATACAAACAGTATATATATGGCAGAGGAACTGAATAAATACGGGATAGAGATAAGACATAAATTGGTGGTAGGTGACAATATAGGAGATATTGTAGAAGCCATAGAATATGGAAATTCAAAATCAGATTTAGTCATATTAAGCGGCGGATTAGGTCCCACCATGGATGATCTGACAAAATCAGCCATCTCTGAATTTTTAAAGGTAGAATTGGTAGTGGATAGGGATGATTATATGGATTTAAAGAAAAAGTATGATTCCCATAACCTTGTGCTGGAAGATAAAAACCTCAGGGAAGCTGAGAAACCATATGGAAGTCAGACGATTATTAATGATGTGGGAATGTGTAAAGGAATATATATAGATAAAATAGCAGCATTTCCCGGAGTACCCAGGGAACTCTATAATTTATTTCCTAAGTTTTTAAAATTACTGATATCCCAGGGGAAACTGGAAAAAAATATCTATATAAAAGATATATTAGTCTGGGGAATCCCTGAATCGGTGTTAGAAACTAAAGTCATTCATTTATTTGATTTAAAGGGAATTCATTATGAGTTCTTGGTGAAAGATTATGGTATAATAATAAGACTGCAGACAATAAGCACTAATAAACTTAGTGTGGATAAAATAACATCAGGTTTATATAAGATAATAGGTGAAAATGTAATAGGTGAAGACGAGGAGAGGCTAGAAACCACAATCTACAAATATTTAAAGGAAAAAAAGTATGATATATCTCTTGCAGAGTCTTGTACCGGAGGGTTGATAGCCTCTAAATTTATAGAAGTTGACGGAATATCCAGTGTATTTAAAGAGGGAATAGTGTGCTATAGTAATGAATCCAAACAAGATAGATTGGGAGTGAAGAAGGAAACTCTAGATGCTCATGGAGCTGTGTCCTACGAAACCTGTGAGGAGATGTTAGACGGATTAGATACAGACGTAAAGATAGCTGTAACGGGGATAGCGGGGCCAAATGGCGGAACTGAAGAAAAACCAGTGGGGACCGTATATATCGGAGTAGCTGCAGGAGATAAAAAATACATAAAAAAATATCTCTTTAATGGAAATAGGGAAAAAATAAGAAGAATTACCATGATGAGAGCAATGTTTGAAGTACTTAAAATTTTAAAGGGGTGAGGTAAGATGGCACTAGGAGAAAAGATAAAAAAATGTAGAAAGGATAAGGGGTATTCTTTGAGACTGCTGGCTTCTAAAGTAGACTTATCAGCTAGTTTTTTATCTCAAATAGAGCAAGGTAAGGCATCTCCATCTATTGAAAACTTAAAGAAGATTGCCAATGAATTGGATGTAAGGGTAAGTTCGCTGATAGAGGAAGAGGATGAAAAAAAAGATACAGATGTAGTAAGAAAAAGCGAAAGAAATAAGGTGGAAAGTATAGATTCTAAAACAATGATCTCTCTATTGACTACTTCCAATATAGAAAAACATATGGAGCCGATATTGTATGAAATTGAGCCTGGAGGAGAGAGCGGAAGAGATTACTATACTCATAATGGGGAAGAGTTTATATTTGTCCTTGAAGGAGAGTTAGAAGTACAAATTGAAAGTAAGAACTATATATTAAATGAGGGAGATAGTTTATATTTTAAATCTACTCAAAAACATAAATTTAGAAATCCTGGAGACAGTCTGGTAAGGGCAATATGGGTAGTTACTCCTCCAACATTTTAAGGCGGTGAAAAATGAAACCAAATTTAAAGGAAATAAAGATAATAATTTTAGATGTAGACGGTACCATGACCGATGGAAAGATCACATATGATAACAATGGAATAGAGACAAAGTCATTTGATGTAAAAGATGGGATGGCTATAGCTCAGGCTATAAAATACGGAATAAAAGTAGCTATAATAACTGGGAGAAGTTCTAAAATAGTAGAATATAGAGGTTCAGAATTGGGAATTTCAGACATATATCAAGGGGTAGAAAATAAAATTGCTACCCTGGATAAATTGCTCGAAAAATATGAATATACCTATGAAAATGTGGCCTATATGGGAGACGATATCAATGATATCCCCGCTATGATGAGAGCAGGTTATGTGGGAATAACAGCAGATGCTGTATCAGATATAGAAGAATTTTCACATTTTAAAAGCAGATATAATGGCGGATATGGTGCTGTAAGGGAATTTATAGAGACCATATTAAAAGCCAATGGGATCTGGAGCAAGATTATAGAAAGCTACAAGAGTAAAAAGTAAAAAGAAGGAGTAAAATTATGAAGATAGAACACTTGAATGTTACGAGGTTAATTAAGTTATTTATAGCAGGTAGTAGATGGATGTCTAAATATGCAGATATATTAAATGACTTAAATGTATACCCTGTACCAGATGGAGATACAGGAACAAATATGTCTATGACTATGCAGGCTGTAGAAAATGAATTGGTAAAATTAAACCATGAACCTACAATGCATGAATTTTGTGAATTATTATCGGAAGCAATATTATTAGGAGCCAGGGGGAATTCTGGTACGATTTTATCTCAAATTATCCAAGGTTTTTTAAATGGATTTGAAGATAAGGAAGAACTGGATATAGATGATATTACAAGATCTTTTGAACAGGCTTCTAAACTGGCTTATAAAGCTGTAAGCAACCCTGTAGAGGGAACTATGCTTACTGTAATCAGAGTTATAGCTGAAAAAGCTAAGGAATATCATGGACCAAAGGATAACTTTATTCCATACCTTTCATATGTAAAGGAAGCGGCTCACCAAGCTGTAGAGGAAACTCCCAATCAATTATTGAAATTGAAGGAAGCAGGAGTTGTAGATGCAGGTGGAATGGGTGTTTTCTATCTTATTGAAGGATTTGAAAAATCAATAACCGATCCTGAAATGTTAAAAGACCTGGAAAGAATAGTGAAAAGCCAAGCCCATAGAAGGGAAAGGCTGGAAGCTACCAATGTTGATATTAATATTAAGTTTAAATATTGTACTGAATTTATTGTTCAGGCAGGGAAGTTTAACATAGAAGATTTAAAAAAAGAGATAAAGGAACTGGGAGACTCCATGGTGGTAGCTCAAAGTTCCACTAAAACTAAAACACACATCCATACAAATAATCCCGGGGCTGTATTGGAGATAGCTATGAAATACGGTGGATTAGACAATATTAAGATAGATAACATGGAGTTACAGCATAGAAGTTTACACCTGGCAGAGGAAGATTTACTGGATCAAAACTCGGCTCATGTGATGATTCAAAATGAAAATACAGAAAAAAAAGCTTATTTTGCCATAGCTGATACCTACGAGATGGGAGAATTATTCATCAAATCTGGAGCTACCTGTGTACTTATTGGCGGGCAGGGACAGAATCCGAGTGTAGCAGATATGGAAATGGCAATAGCTAAGATCGATGCAGAGGAAATAGTGCTGCTGCCAAATAATAAGAATATTATTTCAGCTGCAAAAATAGTAGCTGAAAGAGCAGCTAAAAATGTAGAAGTTTATGAGACTAAAACTATGTTAGAAGGGAACTTTTATGTAGAGAATAAGTCAGAAAATTTAGAACAGGTAGTGAAAGATGCCAGAAGGAATAAATCCATTGAGATTACAAAAGCTGTAAGAAATACAAAGGTTGGAGATCTAATGATTACCGAGGGAAACTACATAGCTTTGGTGAATGGAAAGATCATGTATGAAAATGAAAGTATAAGGGATCTGATATCCGACCTGTATGAGGAAAATATAGATGAGAATACTTTAAATATATTTGCAGTATTAGGAAACGAAAGTACAGATGAAGGAAATCGGGCTATAGTAAATACTAGAGGTATAAAACATGAGGAATATATAGGAAAACAGGAAAATTATCATTACTATATATATATAGTGAATAAAGATCCAAATCAGCCTGAGATAGCAATAATCACAGACTCTACTTCGGATCTGACACCAACACTCATCGGCGATCTGTCGGTGAATGTTATTCCTCTAAAGATAAAATTTGATGGAAATAAATATTATAAAGATGGGGTGGATATATCTAAAACAGATTTTTGGCATAAGATCATAACTGAGGGAGTTATACCGAAAACTTCTCAGCCGTCTCCAGCAGAATTCAAGAATTTATATCAAAGATTACTGAAAAGAGGATATAAAAAGATAATCACAATTTTGATCTCCAGTAAATTAAGTGGGACACAGCAGGCTGCCAAGGTGGCCCGTGGAATGTTACCGGAAGAAAAAGATATAGCCATAGTTGACTCTAAAAACGTATGGCTGGGATCTGGACACCTGGTTTTAGAAGCAGCTAGGATGGCTAAAGCAGGGGAATCTTTTGAGACGATCATAGAGAATGTAGAAGAGATGAGGGATAAAGGTAAGATCTACTTTGTTGTGGATGAATTGAAATATCTTGAAAGAGGTGGAAGGATAGGTAAGGCATCTGCTAAAATTGGCGGGGTGCTGAATATAAAACCTATATTAAAAGTCGAAGATGGTGAAGTCCACAATGAGAAAAAAGTTGTTGGAGACAAGGGAGCCATGAGATATATGGAGAAATTACTTAGGCAGGAAGCTAAGAATGGGTCTATAGTATTATATACTGGCTGGGGCGGAACTAAACATCAGTCTGAAAATGCAGACGAACTCAGAAAATCCGTAGAAAAATACAGCAGTGTAGATTATCAATCAAGATGTGAAGTCGGATCGACTATAGGTTCTCATTCAGGACCGCTATACGGAATGGCTATATTTCCAAAAATAAAATAAAAACTGAAAAAAACTAGCATTTTTGCTAGTTTTTTTATTATCTAGGAAATTATAAATTTGAATATTTGTAAAAAAGAAGAAGTTTAGTTGGATGATAAAGAATTTTTAGAGAAAAAATTACTTTTAGGAAATAAATGAATAAAAAAATGTATATAAAAAGGGGCTTAGAAAATAAGCTTCTTCGAAAATATTAAGTTGTAAAAATTTAAGAATAATACAAATCTCCATATTTTTTATGA
>NZ_QUAJ01000051.1 GCF_003391055.1 Psychrilyobacter piezotolerans | reverse complement strand
TTTGCTATTTTGGTTAAACTTCATGTGGATACCTCCGTAAAATATTAGGGTTTAGTCGTCTTAATTTTACATCGAGGTATCTTTTTTTTTCAACCATTTACTTTTTTATTATACAGGAATGCTCCTTTCTGAAATGAAACTAAAAATATTTATTTTATAAATTTTTCCATATATCTCTGTACAGTTTCTATAAATGTAGCATGACTCCAGGTAAGGGGAGATACAGAGACCGGTTCATTTGTATGTGGATTTATCTGTTCGGACAAAACTCCGCTGGGAAGGGCTCTTTCACATACCCAGTTTAACAGTTCCAGGGATTTTTCTTTATTTCCCACCTCAATATAGTAGAATGCCATCCAAAGGGTAGTAATAATCCATGGGTTGCCGGTAGTATCCTCCGATATCCTGTAATAGGGGTCATCTTCATACCTGGCAATACCTCCTATAGGGGTATTTATCCATAATCTATCCATAATAACCCTAATACTGCTCTCTATCATCTTATCTGATGGGGAAAACATTCCAAAAGCAAAGAGGGAATAGAGGCTGGAATCTTTAGTTTTATCCAGGTATATTAATTCCCCATCTTTAAACCTGGCCATTCTGGCAAAATACCCCTCACTTTCTATATACATGTGTCGTATGAAGGCAGCCTTCATGGTTTCAGCTGTATTTTTATACTTTTCAGCCAGATCTTTTTCACCAAATAAACGAGTAAAGTTGCTGGCTTCCATAAGACCTCCATAGACAGAGGCTACGGTAAAGGAGTGAACTCCCAGCCTTTCCTCCCAGAGATCATAACTTTCCCGGGGAAGATTGGTATCCGGATCAATAAAACGACACATAAATTCAGCTGAATTTTTTATAAGTCTCTTATAAAGAGGCTTGATAAACTCAATATCCCTGTATTTTTTAAAATGTTTCCCTATAGCCCAGACAACAAGGGCAGTTTCATCTTCTTGTATAGGGAGCTGCCTCATCCCATTTGTTATCCATGGATGCCAGGAACTTCCTATATTTTTAGACGGGGTATATTTATGGGCCAGATATCCCTCACTGCAGATTACATCACTGCAAAAATTATAGAAGCTGCTGCTGAGGACGGGGTAGCTTGCCCTGTCCAAGGCATGGGCCACAAGAGCCCCGTCTCTAGGCCACACATAACTGTATGTATCCCTGTTGTACTGCATTCCATCTGAATCATTGGCGGCTAATATTCCTCCTCTATTATCTATCTGGGTCCTTAAGATAAGAAGACTCTTTTTATAGAGCCAGGAGATTTTTTCAGGAAGAAGATCTAAGGGCAGATCTTCCTTATTTACCCATAGATCCCAGTAATTTTTTGTCCTTACCAGGAGTTCTTCAGGATTCTTGTCTACTATGATGGAATTGAGCTTACATACTTCTTCCCAGTCTTTTCCGGCACAGATGTAATAAAAGAATGAAATTTCTTCTCCGGAACCTACCTTTAGTTTGATTCCGGTAACTGAATCTACAGTCCCCTGTTCTATCGGGTTGCAGCTAAGAACTCCGTCAAGGGCATCCATATATGTACCCTGAAGATCATTTTTACCCTTGCTTCCAATGGCAAATTCCTTTATACCGTACCTCCCTTCATGGAAGAGATTGATAAGAAAATACCGGTCCTTCTTATAATGCACCAATACTTCTTTGTCCGGTCTGTATAGGGCCGTATCAGCTATTTCATTTCCAAGGATATTAAAATCCTGGGTAAAAAATATTCTGACATCGTGATCTTTGGGAGAAGTATTATTTACACTTACTTTTTTTAAATAAATATTTTCATGAAAATCTACACAGTCATGAATTTTAAGTTCAATGGGAAAGTTTTCTTTTTTCAGGCAGATGTCTGTGACCAGAGAATCATCTAAATAATTTAATTGTATATCCCAGCTGGAATCAATCCAATGAAAAATACCGTCACACCATATACCGGTCATAAAAGAGTTTCCATTGGTGTGATTTTCCTCCCCCACATAGGGATAGAAAAACTCCCTCATACAGTAGTTATCATCAAAGGCTATAAGCATATTTCCATTTCCAATAGGAATATTTCTAGGCATTGTTTTCCCCCTCTCTTACCGAAGATATTTAAATATTTTTTACCGAAAAAAAAGAAAAAATCCTTTTTTTTTCATTTTGATATTTAAGAGTTACAAGAACCTTAAATATCAAATGCCCTATAAATTTTTGGACAGAGTACAAGATTTAATTTAACAACCTAGGAAGGAAAAAATACCAATACCACAGTATATTAAGCTGAATGGTATTTTTATCTGGATTTATGTTGGAATTAAACACCTATTCAAATCTAAAATTAGGAGGATTTGTATGAATAAATTGTATCCGTCTCCCAAGGGAGACATTGTTTCTTATGCTTCTGCTAAGGAATATGAAAAAAATATCCCTGTAATGGTTGAATCTGTAAATTCTATTATGACTAATTTGAATTCTATTGAAAATTTAATAGGTGGTAACCCCTTGTCTGTTATGCATGAAAATCATATCCACCATGCTAAATTTATGACCAATATATTTAAACTAAACGACTATGAACTTCTTAGAAATACACTAAAATGGGTCTTAAGCAGCTATAGATCCAGAGGATTCAAAAGTAAATATTTTCATAAAGAAATAGAAACATGGATAAAAGTTATAAATGAAAACTTAGATTCAAATACTTCTTCGGAAATCATTAAAATCTATGAATGGCTAAAATCTACCCTAGATCATGTGGAAGAAGAGATCAGTGATAAGACAAACGAAATTGAATATCCTTTTGATTCTGATTGGGAGAAAAATAAAAATAAATTTTTTAATTTATTAATCAATGGAAATTCTTCAGAGGCTTTATCATTTTCAAAATCCATTGTTCACGATAAAGAATCACTGGAAGATTTTTACACAAAAATAATAACATATTCAATGTATGAAGTAGGGTTACTGTGGGAAAAAGGTTTGATTTCAGTAGCTCAAGAGCACCTTGCAACGTCTATTGTAATGAGAATTATGTCCTTTTTATATATGAATTTTATTTTAGTTGAAAATATAAAAGGAAAAGCCATAGTAACAGCTTCCTCTAATGAGTATCATGAAGTAGGTGCAAGAATAATATCAGATATTCTTGAATTAGATGGATGGAATGTTATTTATCTGGGAGCTAATGTTCCTAATGAAGAATTGATAAAAATAATTCATGAAGAAAAACCTGATTTTATAAGTATATCTGTTGCTATGGCTTTTAATATGAGTGGTGTAAAAGACTTAATCTCTCAAATAAGGTCCGATTCAAATTTAGATAATATGAAGATTTTATTAGGAGGATATGCATTTACATTTGGTAGAGAAGCTCAAAATAAAATAGAAGCAGATAAGATAGCTCTTAGCAGCTGCGAAACTGTAGAAACTGCAAGATTATGGTGGGATGATAAAAATGAAGTTAAATTTTAATAAAAGTAAAATTTTAATAAAATACATGGCTGATAAAACAAATATGCCCATTGTTACCTTAACGAAAGATTTAAGAATAGATCAATACAATAAGGCTTTTGAAAAACTAATAGATAATCCCGGTAATATAACCAACAGCTTATTTGAAAAAAATGTTGGAAGAATTAATATCTCTTCTCAGTCAGTAACAGATAGAGGTTTAAATATTAAAGAAATAAGCTGCACCTATAATTCAAAATCAGGTTCTGTAACTTATTTACAGGGTTCTTTAATAAAAAAAGAAGAGGACACAGTTATAATATTTAAAAATTATCTGATTAGTGAATCTGAAATAGTGAGTGAAATTTCTCAAATAAATATTGAAATGTCAAATCTCACAAGGGAATTGACAAAGAAAAATTTTGAGTTAAAATTAGCTAATGAAAAAATCACTCAATTACTAAATACTGATTTTCTTACTGGAATTGCTAATCGTAAATTTTTCTTTGAACGTTTGAAAGAATTAATATCTCTAAAAAAAAGAAATAATTATTTTAATATAGGGATAATTTTTATGGATATAGATTTCTTTAAAAATTTTAATGACACCTATGGACATGACGTAGGAGATTTAGTTTTAATTAAATTTTCCCAAATGCTTAAAGATAATACTAGAAAAGAAGATATAGTTGCAAGAATGGGTGGAGAAGAATTCTGCATTATTGTGCAATGTAGGGAAGAAAACTATTTATTCGATATTTCTGAAAAACTCAGAAAAAAATGTGAAAATATAGTGTTAGAGGGGATAGATAATAAAATTACTGCAAGTTTTGGAGCAACTTTTTATAAAGAGTGGGAAGATGCAGATATCGTAATGAAAAGAGCTGACAGCAATATGTATAAGGCAAAAACTAATGGTAGAAATCAAACTGTATTCAAATAAGAATAAAAAACAGCAAGTCGCTTTAATCCACCACTTGCTGTTTTTGAATGTAGATTTATAAATAATTTATTTGAGGTCGATGCCTAGAAATAGATTAAATCAAGAAATTTAGAATTAAAATAATTAATAATTTCTAAAAAATTTATTCAATGCATCAAAGTTAAAGGAAAAAAGTTAAATTGCAGTATATCTAAAAAAGAAGACATCATAAATATAAGATGCTTTAAAATTAAGACCCTTTCAATCCAATGGGGTTTAAAATAAGGAGGAATAGCTATGTATACAGACAAGAAATTTAACGATCTATTGGTAGGACAATATAGTCAATTGTCCCAAGATATTTGGGCTTTCCTTAAAACAAGAGAAAGTTTAATCAAAATGGAAACGGCTACGTATCTTAAAAAACCTGCAGTCACTGCATTACAAAAAGACCTTATAAATAATTTCCCATTGAAAAATCATGTGAAATTAAACAGGTTTAAACAGCTTATAGGTGCAATGGTAAGGGATATTTTATCTGATCATGGCTATGTTATTCAACAACATGAAATAACTGTTAATCCTTCTGATCTATTTGTAAAGGCAACCAGGTATAAAAAATCTGCAGGATAAAGAAAACCTTTAAAAAGTAAAAAAGATATCTGGAATAGAGGTCTAAAAATAATCATTATAGGAGGAAAAGATGAAAATTGCAGTTTTTATGGGGGGAACATCAACTGAGAGGGAAGTATCACTAAAAACAGGGAGTGCAGTATTAAACAGCTTAATAAGACAGGGATACGATGCATATGGAGTGGATTTAACAAGTGAAAACCTGGTCGCATCATTCATTGAAAATGAATATGATCTGGCATTTTTATCTCTACATGGGGGGTGTGGAGAGGACGGAAGGATTCAAGGCTTACTTGATCTTTTAGGAAAAAAATATACAGGGTCTAAAGCAGCTCCAAGTGCAGTTGCAATGGATAAAATTATAACTAAAAGGATAGCAGATAGTTTGGGAATAAGAATCCCCAAGACCTATCCAAACAAAGAGGAGATAGATAAGTTTCCGGTAGTGATAAAACCGTCAAAAGAAGGATCCAGTATGGGGCTTTATATTTGTAAAAATATGGAAGATGCAGAAGTTGCTTTGGAAAACCTATCAGATAGAAGTGTGATAATAGAAGAGTATATAAAGGGAATAGAACTGACTGCAGGAATTTTAAATGGAGAAACTCTTGGAGTGTTGAAGGTAATTCCCCATGGTGGAATATATGACTATGAGTCAAAATATGCAGGAGGAAAGACCGATTACGAGTACCCTGCAAAGGTATCGAAAGAAATCTATGAAAATGCCATGAGGAATGCTAAGCTTATTCACGATGAACTTAAATTAAGCGGTGCTTCTAGAAGTGACTTTATATTATCAGATGACAAAATCTATTTTTTAGAGGTTAATACCTGTCCTGGAATGACAGAGACAAGCCTTCTTCCTAAACTTGCAAGCCTTAAGAACTATACATTTGATGATGTGGTAAAAAAAATTATCTCATCGTAGAGATATCCATTGAACAGGCAACTCCTTTGGTATTTTATGCCGTTATCCTAATATAGGATTTGACTGTTTTTAAATTTTTTCTATAAAAAATGCACTATATGTTAATTTTTGTTATAATAACTAGAATAAAAATATATTAAAAAAATAAATAATTTTGAAAAAAGGCAAAGCAAAGGAAACTTTGTGACGCAAAACTATAGGGTCTGAGTCTTGCAATGGATATGACAGCCAGTTGTCAAAGTTTCTTTAGGGGGACAAGATGCTTAAAATTCTAATCAACAGACTTATTAAAAATAATTATTCAGGTGAAAAAGTAAAATCAAAAGAGGAAAAAGGGTTGCTGAAAAGTTATGATAAAGCTATTAAATCCAATCCAGATAATCCAAATAGTTATTTTAACAGAGGCAATTTAAAGTTTAAATTAGGAGATTACCTAGGTGCAATGAAAGATTATAATACAGCTATAAAGCTAAACCCTGAATATTTGCAGGCGTATCACAGCAGGGCAATAATAAAAGAGAGGTTAGATTATTACAATGGAGCTATCGCGGACTATAACTTTATTTTAAAAATAGATTCATTGGACCCGTTAGCACATAAAAACAAAAATATTATCCAGCAAAGGTTTTAGTATAATGTAAAAAATAGGAAGTAAAATTATCTATTACCGTATTTTAATATTTAATACAGGGGAGTGTAACAACTTTTGTGTTTTCATTCAAATCTTAATTACTAAACTAGTTAGGCTTTTAGAATAGATATTCTGAAAGCCTTTCTTCATATTTAATTGCAAAAATATTGTAATATCTTCAACGCCAGCACTGAAATTCTCTAGATAATAAAAAATAGAATAATCATTAAGATTACTCTACTCCACTAAAAACTATATCTGTTTTTTCCATTTTCTTTGGCTTTGTAGAGGGCCTTATCAGCTTTTGTTAAAAAACTATCTAAATCTTGATCCTTTATAAGTTTGGAGTGACTTATAGGATTCAACATCTTTAACCATCGTGTATAGAATTTTATCAGAAAATAATATCCATAAAAATGAAATAAGCATATAAAATATAACAATTTTTGATGATTCCTTTAAGGAGTAGCAGCTAGGGTTGTTCGATTCTTACCGTTAATTTTAGATTTATACATCGCTTGATCTGCTCTCCTGATAAACTCCTTATAATTTTCAGACCTTTGATAGGATGCTATACCTGAACTCAGACTTAGGTTGTAATTATGAAATAAAATATTTTTCTTAAAATTATCTTTAATCCGTTCGGTTATTTTTAAAGCTATTTCCGCAGTTGTATTTTGATATACTATCAAAAATTCATCTCCACCATACCGAAAGGCATAATCTGATTCTCTTATGGAACCATTTATTAATTTACCTATGTATCTTAAAATTTCATCTCCTTTTATATGACCCACTGTATCATTAATTTTCTTAAAATTGTCAATGTCAATAAAGGCTATGGATATTTCATGATTAACTTCAGTCGATTCATTTAATATAGACTCTAACTTTTCTTCTAAATAACGTCTGTTGTACAATTTTGTCAATGGATCTTTTATACTTTTTTGTGAAATATAGAAATTATCTTTCCTTTCATTTAAAACAGACAAAACAACTCCCATTGATATCAGCATTAGTCCAATGGGCATTAAAACTTTGTCTATATGAGATAGAAACCCTTCTATCTCATATATTTCATCCATTACATTTTGTAATGCACCTGTATAAAATATAATGGACCCACCTACATATAAACTACGTATAAAAATTTTTCTAAAGGCAATTTTTCCAAAACATATCCATATTAAAGGTTGGATACAGATTAAAAGTTCGCTTATGATATCCCAGGCTGTTGGATTTTCTACTTTTGGAAATGGCATATCTAAGGATATCAATGTTAAAGTTATGGCTATTACAATTAAATATGGCATAAGTACTTTATTTTTCAAAGGTCCTCCTCCTTACTTTAGCTTATTTTATTTCATACTATCCAATTACTAAAAAAAACGATAATTCCTTTAAAATTGTTGCAGAGAACCTTAAAAACTATCATAAGAAAAGCAGATTTTCTAAATACATATATTTTATGATATAATATATAGGATAACCATTAAAATATAAAAGTTGACAGGGAGATATAATATGAAATTAGATAAGATTGAATATATAGATAGAAAAACCAATATGATATTGGTAGAAAATGTTCCGGGAGAAAATTTTTTGAAATTTTTATACCATAATCCATTTGGAAAACTGCCCTTGGAGCTGCTGGTAAAGAGAAAATGCCTCTCCTCTTTTTACGGAAAATTAATGGACCAGAAAAAATCAATCAATAAGATAGAGGATTTTGTAAAAAACAACCATATAGATATGAATGAATCTCAAAAAAAAGTAGGAGATTTTACTTCATTTAATGATTTTTTCTATAGAAAACTAAAGCCCAATGCAAGAAAGATAGAGGACGGATTGGTGTCTCCTGCCGACGGAAAGGCGGTAGGGTTTGAAAAGATCAATGACTGGGATAAATTCTTCGTAAAAGGAAGTGAATTTTGTTTAGAAAAATATCTGAATAATAAAGAGCTGCTGGAAAAATACAAAGGCGGTAGTATGATCATTGTCAGGCTAGCTCCTGCGGATTATCACAGATACCACTTTCCGGCTGACGGTAAAATCGGCAGTAGAAATAAGATAGACGGATACTATTATTCTGTATCACCCTATGCAATAAAAGAAAATTTTGGAGTATTCTGTGAAAATAAGAGGGAATTAACTACACTGGAAACCAGTGAATACGGGGATGTTTTGATCTCAGAGATAGGAGCTACCATGGTAGGAGGGATCGAGCAGACTTATACTCCTGATACCCATGTTAAAAAGGGAGAGGAAAAGGGGTATTTCACCTTTGGAGGTTCCTCGGTACTCTTACTGTTTGAAAAGGGTAAGGTTATGATAGATGACGATATTTTAAAAAATACAAAAAATGGCTATGAAACCAAGGTATATATGGGTGAAAAAATAGGAGAATAGAGATGTATTTTAAAAGGGGAGACCTAATAATCTATGGGCTAATCATAGGGATTTTTTTGACTTTAGGCATTAATGTCTACAATATTAAGGAAACTAAGGCAGAGAGAGCTGAAATATATGTAAATAATAAATTAAAATATACATACAAACTCCAAAAAGCAGAGAAAGACTTTTATGTCGATACGGATATTGGAGGAGTAGGAATAAAATTAAAAGACAATAAGATAAGGGTAACCTCCTCATATTCTCCCAGAAAACTATGTGTCAAGCAGGGGTGGATAGAGAGGTCGGGACAGACCATCATAGGAGTTCCGGATAAACTCCTGATAAAGATAGTGGGAAAAGAAGAAGCAGAGGTAGATTTTATCCTGCGGTAGATACTATTTAAAATGAAATGAAAAAAATGAGTTCTGTAAAATATAGAACTCATTTTTTTAATATGTAAATTTATTTTTTACGATATTTACATATTATTTAGAAAAATATTACACAATTAATATATATATAAAATATGATTAAACCTAACAAAAATTAATTAAGATTAATAAAGATCAACAAAAATTAACAAAAAATAATTATGATTTTTCATGGAAATGTTATATAATGTTATATAATTTATTATTAAATTTGAATTAAAAAATATTTTTGGCAAAGCAGGGGAAATCCTGTGGCGCAAAACTAAAGGGCCTTTAAAATGGCAGCCAGTTGCAGATCTTTCGAGGTCTGTATTTTTTTATATAAAAAAACGGTTGTTAGGTTGTTTTTCGTAGAATGTTAAGTTTTTTTTAAATTTTACAAGAAAAAATTAAGGATAGATATCAAATAAAATATTGAATTTACAAGGGAGAAGGAAAGATGAAGAAAATAGTTTTATTGTTTTGGTTAGTTATATCGATGCAGTTATGGGGGATGGAAATTAACGGAAATTACAGTAATTTTTTGTATTATAAGTCTGCCATGAAAAGCGGGAGTGAGGTAAGAATAACTCCTGATGAAGGTGGTAAAGTAGGTGCAGTCTGGTCACGGAATATGTTTGATTTGAGCAAAGATTTTCATTTTGAATATGAAATTTGTTTAGGAAGCAAAGGAATACAGGACATTGAAAGTCTAAAAAAAATATATCCTGGTTTAAATATGGCACCTCAATATATCGATGATCACAACAATGTTGATATAGGGGCAGACGGGATGGCCTTTGCCTTTAAATCATCGGATTATAAATATGTTAACTATGGAGAAGCTGGACAATATATAGGTTATGATAATTATGGGTCGCCAAAAATATTTGAAAAATCCTTTGGAGTTAAATTTGATACCTATACAAATCCCGGCTATGATCCAAAGTTTCTTAAAGAGGATGGAGAGAGAGATTTAATAAAAGATCATATTGCTTTTATAGCTAAAGGAAAAATTGGGACAATAAATGGTTCAGCATTTTCAGGTAATGACTTCTATCAGGCAATACCTGAGATGGAAGACGGGGAATGGCATAAGGTTACCTTTGACTGGGATGCTTTATCTAAAACATTTACATATACCTTTAAAGACGGGATGACGACATATACAAATACTTATCATGGGGATATTGTACAGGAATATTTGGGAGGAAGATACGCTTATTTTGGATTTACTTCATCAACAGGGCAGTGGATGAATGAGCATAAAATTCGTAATCCTGAAGTCAGAGGAACTATTCCAACAGATGATTATAAGTTACACATAGAGAAAGAGGTTGTAGATGAAAAAATTTATGAACTAGGGGATACTATTAAATATAAAATAACAATAACAAACCCTGGAAGTGAAGACCTTATCGATATTAAATTAAAAGATGGTAAAAATATATCAGATGAAGAACTGGTATCGGATATTACCCTTGAAAAGGATACATGGATTGAGCTTGGAGCGGGAAAGAGTGTTGTAACCTACGGAACGAAGCAGGTAACTCAGGCAGACATTGACGAGGGAAGTGTAATAAGAACAGCAGCAGTAGTAGCAACAAAAAAGGATAGCAACCCTGTTGAACTACTATATGCTGCAGCAGAAGTCAGGGTAAAGACTATGCAAAGAAATGAATTTACTGTAAGTAATACTCCGGTAATAACAGATAAAGATAGTAAATCGGTTGTAACGGAATATACAAAAGTAGGTGATATCGTAACTTATACAGTTGCTTTAACAAATACAGGAAATACAACATTGAAAGATATAGTAATAACAGATACGAATAAGGTAGATGGAATTATATTAGATAAAACAGAGTTAGTACCTAGCGAAACAGCAACAGGAACAGTAACGCATGCAATAACGCAGGCGGATTTAGATGCAG
>NZ_QUAJ01000050.1 GCF_003391055.1 Psychrilyobacter piezotolerans | reverse complement strand
ATCCTGAGCCAGGATCAAACTCTACATTCAAATTTATATCCTAACTTCATAAATGAAGTTTAGCTATCTATTAAAAGATAATTATTTTTATAGTGGTTCATTCCACTGTACACCTTAATCGATTGTTCAAAACTAAAAGTTTCAAACGACAATTGAGTTTTTAATTTACACTTTCTTTCTCTATTCAACTTTCAATGTCCTTCTCTGTCTCGTTCGGTTTCCCTCGCGGACAAGAAGAAGTATACCGCACTTATTATTCTACGTCAAGAGTTTTTTTCTTTTCTTTTTAAAATTTCTCAAAAAAAACCAGGTAATACGGTTTAAAATGAAGGTCCATACAAACCATTTTGGAATAAAATCCAAATTTTATAGGATATAAAACTTACCTTATATATATAGTCCACGAATAAAAACAACAAAAACGACTAAATTTCTTTTACAAATAATAGTCGTTTTTTTATATTAAAATTATTTTTTATAAGATTAATTATTTTCCTTCAAAATGTCTTTTCCATAAACCTTTGAATGCTTTTCCATGTCTGGCTTCATCCTTAGCCATCTCGTGCATAGTATCGTGAAGTGTCAAGGCTTTTTTACAAATATTTTTAAAGAAAAATTATAAATTTATTTATCTATTGTGATATACTATATAGTCTAAATATAATTATAAAAAGGAAGTACTTATGAAAATATATGAATATATAGTTGTAGGTGGAGGTCCCGCCGGTATATTTTCTGCTATATATGCAGGAAGCTGCGGGATAAAAACTGCAATTTTAGAAAAAAAGAATAGAATGGGTAAAAAAATATTGATCGCCGGTTCGGGACAGTGTAATATCACCCATACTGGAGAGGTCAAGGAATTTTTAACTAAATATGGAGACCACGGTAAATTTTTACGAACAGCAATCTATAAATATTCTCCCGAAGACTTGCAAATTTTCTTTAAAGATCACGGATTGGAGTTAGTTCCCAGGGAAGATGGAAAAATATTTCCCATAACTAAACGATCTGCAGATGTTGTGGAACTGCTCTATTCCCTTTGTAAAAAGTACAATGTGGATATCATAGAAAACTGTGAGGTATTATCTATAATACATAAGGATGATTTTACTTTAAATACCAGCACAGGAGATTTTAACTCTAAAAACATTTTACTTTCCACCGGCGGGATAACATTTCCCCAAACAGGCAGCGAAGGGCAGGGATATAGGTTTGCCAAAACTTTAGGCCATAAAATACTAGAACCAAAACCATGTCTCACTCCCATATATATAAAAGATTATCCATTTACTGAATTAGCCGGAATTTCTTTTAAAGATATATCCATCAGTGTTTTTGACGGGGATAAAAAAATCAACTCCTCCAAGGGAGATATCCTGTTCACCCATAAAAACCTAAGTGGTCCAGGAATTTTAGACAACTCCAGGTATATGAAAAGAGGGAATAAAATCTCATTTAATTTTATAGACCTGACTTTAGAACAATTCAAGGAAGATTTCATAGAATATACCCATGTTCATGGCAGGAATTTAACTAAAACTTTTTTAAATACCTATAACTTACCTGAAAGGTTTATTAAAAATATGCTTTTTGAAGCTGAAATATGCGAGGGATTGAAGATATCCAGTCTAAGTAAAAAAATGAGAGATGATCTCGGGAAACTCCTCACAGAATACACCTATGAGATCAGTAAATTAGGCGGTATAGATGTAGGTATGGCTACCAATGGCGGTATAGACTTAAAGGAGATCAATCCTAAAACTATGGAGTCCAAATTAGTTAAGGGTCTTTATTTTGCAGGGGAGATTATGGATATCGACGGTGATACCGGGGGATATAATATCCAGGCCGCAATATCAACAGGGATCCTGGCCGCAAGAAGCATAGCGAAGAGTAAGTAGCAGACAGTTTAATAGTTAAAATCAAAAACTGAACCGCAGTATTACGCTAATAAACACAAATATATAAAGTATCGATAAAAGAAAAAGAAATAGTCACAGATTGCACGAATTTACACAAATGTTAATAAGTAATAAATTTAGGAGGAAAATTTAAATATGAAATTAGAAAAAATTAAAGAATTTAAAAAATTTGCCAGTGAGGTGATATTAAAAGTTTTGATGAAGATGGATAAAGATTATCAGAACTATCAAAATTTAGATGACTATGACGGGATGCAGAAAGTTAAATTGGAGTTTATCCCAAAATATGAAAAACTATACCTTGAATTTTCCAACGATATCTCGGAAAATTTAGATGAGATGGATGACAAAAAAATAGAATCTTTGATGGGTATTGTCAATGACATTATGAAGGTTCACAATATAAATATCGACTATATTTTAGACGAGATGGAAAAAAGAGAAAATTTAAAGGGGAAATCCGGAGCAGAAGCTGTAGAAAAATTATTTAAATACCAGATCAAAGAATTGGAATTAAAGATGGAAAGATTACTAGAGCAAGCCAATACCATCTTAGACAATGAGGCAAGGTTGGAAGCAGAGCTAAGGGATGCCATCCAAGAAGATGATCAAATGGGGATCCTGGACCAGCTGACTGCTGTCAGAAGCCGGTGGAGTACCCTGGAGAAAAAAACCATTCAGTGTAAAACAGCATTGGACGGATTAAAGGAATCTCTGGTAAAAAAATGGACCTATGATATTTACGGAACTATCTCCCAGGAAGAACTGAAAAAAGTTTTTAGCAGCGAGATGAAAAATAAATAGAATTTAAATTTTAAAAGAAATGAAATTCGTGGTAAAAAATTGTAGGTTAATCTAGTTTTTACTAGATATTGCACAAGTCAAATTACTATGCTAAAATGGAGGTATATTTCGATATGAATACAGCAACTAAAATAGCGATAAATGTGGTGGTCATCTTAATCATCATATTTTTTGTAATGAAAAGAAGAGCGAATAACGTAAAAAACGCAACTACAATACAAAAGGAGGCAACAATCGTGTCAAACACAAACTTAATTGCAAAGATCAAAACTAACAAGGGAGATATCAACATAAAGTTATTTCCAAATGAAACACCATTTACAGTACTTAACTTCGTAAACTTATCTAAGAAAGGGTACTATAACAACTTAAAATTCCATAGAGTTATCGCAGACTTTATGATTCAAGGTGGATGCCCGCAAGGTACAGGAATGGGTGGACCTGGATACAACTTCAAAGATGAATTCGTAAGAGATTTAGTATTTAACAAACCAGGAATCTTAGCTATGGCTAACTCTGGTCCAAACACAAATGGTTCTCAATTTTTCATCACTCATACAGAGACTACTTGGTTAAACCACAAGCATACTATCTTCGGAGAAGTTGTATCTTCTGAAGATCAAGATATAGTTAACAAGATCGCTCAAAATGACATCATTGAAACTATTGAAATCACTGGAGATGTAGATGCATTTTTAGAAGCAAACAAGGAACCATTAGCTGAATTAAACAGAGAATTAGCTAAAGATTTTCCTAACTTAAAATAATTCTAAATTTCGGAGGTATACCCATGAAAAAAATATCACTTATCTCTGCACTCCTCCTGCTTCTAGTTTTAGGAGGGTGCTCATCTATCAGAAGAGCCATGAAAGCCGGAGAGGTAGCAAAAATAAATAATATCAAGGCAACAATAGTTACTACTCAGGGAGATATCAACTTCTACCTCTATCCAGAAGCTGCTCCTATTACAGTAGCAAACTTTATAAATCTGTCTAAAAGAGGTTTTTATGATAATCTGAAATTCCACAGAGTTGTAGATAATTTTATGGCTCAGGGAGGAGACCCTTTGGAAACAGGTCTGGGTGGACCCGGCTATCAGATTGAAGATGAATTTGTAGAGTGGTTAGATTTCTACCAGACAGGTATGCTGGCCATGGCAAATGCAGGTCCTAATACTGGTGGTTCTCAATTTTTTATGACAATGTATGCCGCCGATTGGTTAAACCAAAAACATACGGTATTTGGTGAAGTTATCTCCGATGCTGATTTAGGTGTTATCAGAAAGCTGGAAATTGGCGACAGGATCAAGGAAATCAGGTTTGAGGGAGATATAGATTTCTTCCTGGCACTTGAAAAAGACAGGGTTGATTTTTGGAATGAAACTTTAGACAGAAACTTTCCAGATTTAAAAAAATACCCGGTAAAAGATATTACCGATCCGGTTTTTACCGAAACTTATACTAACTATAAGGATGAGTTAGTAAGAATCCAAGAGAAAAAATTAAAAACAGCTAAACCTTATGATCCAAAATTTATCCCGGCTTGGATAAGATATATAGATAATAAGTATACTGCAGCAAAAAAGAAAGAGGAAACTCCTCCCAGTGAGAGATTAGAAGAACGTGACGAAGACAACCTTTCGGTTATAGCCGCTTCTGTCACTGTCACTGAAACTGAAGATATAACTCGTGAAGATGACAAGGGTACTGTTACTGAAGATATAACAACTGAAAGTGCTCCTGTTACCGAGGAGAAACCTGAAGATTCAGAGGCAAATTAATATATGTTAAAAAGAGAGCTTTCTCAATTGAGAAAGCTCTTTTTTTTACTATTTATCCATCATATTTATAAAATATCTGTGTGTTTCCAAATTATCTGTCAATTCAGGGTGAAAAGATGTTACCAAGAGATTATTTTCCCTGGCCGCAACTATCCTTTCATCTACCTCTGCTAATATGTCCACACCCTTCCCTGCATTCTCTATATAGGGTGCCCGTATAAATACCATGGGAATTTTATTTTCTATCCCCTTAAAGATACCATCTACCTTAAAACTTCCAAGCTGTCTCCCATAACCATTTCTCCTTACTACAATATCCATAAGGGACAGATGGGTTGTTTTATCATGGGCTATCTCTTTAGCCAGCAAAATCATCCCGGCACAGGTTCCCCAAACAGGAAGTCCCTCTCCAATCTTTTGAATTAAAATTTCTTTCAGATCAAAATCTACCAGGAGTTTACCCATGGCAGTGCTCTCTCCTCCAGGGAGGATAAGACCATCTATAGAGTTCAGATCTTCAATTTTTCTAATCTCAACCCCTTTATGTCCGAGGGATTGTATAATATTCATATGTTCCCGAAAAGCACCCTGCAGGGCCAAGACACCTATATTCTTCATCTTAGTATCCCCTGTGAGCCATCAATTCATTGGTATCTATAGAATAAACATTGATTCCTACCATGGCTTCCCCAAGGTTTGTAGAAATTTCAGCTAAAATTTTAGGGTCATTATAATGAGTTACAGCCTTAACTACAGCGGCAGCTCTCTTTCTTGGGTCACCGGATTTAAATATTCCCGATCCTACAAATACTCCGTCACAACCAAGCTGCATCATCATAGCTGCATCGGCAGGTGTAGCTACACCGCCGGCAGCAAAGTTTACAACTGGAAGTTTACCGTTTTCATGGATATATTCCACCAGACCTATGGGAGCTCCAAGCTCCTTGGCTGCATGGTAAAGTTCATCTTTTGAAAGCCCCTGAACCCTGCTTATCTCATTGTTCATCATTCTCATATGTCTTACAGCCTCTATAACATCTCCCGTTCCCGGTTCCCCTTTAGTTCTTATCATAGATGCACCTTCACTGATTCTTCTAAGAGCTTCTCCAAGATTTTTTGCACCGCAAACAAATGGCACATTAAAGTTTGATTTATTTATATGAAGGGCAGGGTCAGCTGGTGTCAATACCTCACTCTCATCTATATAGTCAACTTCCAAAGCTTCTAGAATCTGTGCTTCCACGAAATGACCAATTCTTACCTTTGCCATAACAGGTATAGATACTGCAGCCTGGATTTTTTTGATCATATCGGGATCCGAAGCTCTGGCTACTCCTCCATCTTTTCTAATGTCTGCCGGAACTCTCTCAAGAGCCATTACTGCACAAGCTCCTGCCTGCTCAGCTATTATCGCTTCTTCAGCATTTGTTACATCCATTATAACTCCGCCTTTTAACATCTGTGCCAGATTTTTATTTAATTCATTTCTCATATTTATCCCCCTTTATTATGTTTTATCTTTGACACTATCATACGCCTCATATATAATATATTCAATCATAAGAACAAAAAGTGTATCGATACAATTAAGGAGGAGATAAGATGAATTTAGATAATCAGCAGACACTGTACCTTCAAATTTATGAAAAGATCAAACAGGATATTATCGAAAATAAATATGTGGAGAATCAAAAACTTCCGTCTATCCGGAATTTAGCTAAAAAGTTAGGAGTCAATAATATAACCATTGTAAAAGCCTACGATACCCTGGAAAGAGACCGATATATCTATAAAAAAAGGGGGAGCGGGGTCTATGTAAACAACCTCAATATTAAAAAAAATATTTTAGAGGAAGAGATCCTCATGGAAACTTTTAAATACGGTAAATTAGAAGTGGAGTGTGAGATTAACTTTGCCAACAGTAACCCCAATGGGAGTTATTTTCCCATAACAAAATTTAAAGACTGTATAAATTATGTAATAGACAGAGACCAGGAAAAAATATTTGCCTATGAAGATCCAAAGGGTTATGCAGGATTACGAGATATTATCTCGAAACACTTAGAAGATGAAAAAATAATGACCCACCCTGAAGATATCCAGATAATCTCCGGAGCCCAGCAGGGAATCGACCTTATTACAAAATCATTTATTCATTTCGGAGACAGGGTAATCATTGAAAAC
This sequence comes from Psychrilyobacter piezotolerans, assembly GCF_003391055.1. NCBI lineage: Bacteria > Fusobacteriati > Fusobacteriota > Fusobacteriia > Fusobacteriales > Fusobacteriaceae > Psychrilyobacter > Psychrilyobacter piezotolerans. The sequence goes on along the minus strand of NZ_QUAJ01000050.1, from coordinate 5,973 downwards.
CCCAGTTATTCCGGGGCTATCACTTCCTTTAAAAGGGGGGGAGCCAAGGTTATGGATATCCCGTTATTAGAAGACGGCATAGACCTAAAGATCTTAAAAAAGATCCTGGCTAAAGAAAAAATATCATATCTATACCTTATGACAAATTTTCATAATCCCACCGGGATCTCCTACTCCAAAAAGAAGAAATTAAAAATTTTGGAATTGGCTGAAAAATATGATTTTTATATAATTGAAGATGATTCCAGTTCCGACCTTTACTATAAAAATAAACCCCTTTCCCTGAAATCTATGGATACAGATGAGAGGGTAATGTATATTAAAAGTTATTCCAGAATATTCATGCCGGGTCTCAGATTGGGATTCCTTATCGCTCCCAAGGATAAATTAAAATATATCTCTTTCACCAAATACCATACAGATATCTCCACCCCGGGTTTGATACAGAGAGCCTTTGAACACTATCTAAACTCCGATCTATGGGAGATTCACACTAAAAAATTGAGAACTATCTACAAGAAAAAATTTCAAGTGGCCTATGATCTGTTGAGGAAGATAGACCACCTGAGATTATTTGCAGTTCCCCAGGGAGGCTTATATTTTTGGGTCCAATTGGATAAGGTCAGCAGCGAAGCTCTTTTTTTGAAAACCCTCCAAAAGAAAGTCGGGATCCTGCCTGGATCTATATTTAAACTGGATGAAAAAAGTGACGGATGGGTAAGACTTTGTTTTGCCGATGTGGAGATAGAGGAGATAAAAAAAGGACTGGAAATTTTAAAAGAATGTGTGGAGGAACTCTATAATTTATAAACTCTTGTAATTCATATTTTTTTCATCTGAATACTATATCATTTAGATATTTTCCTTATCATTTTTTTTTTAGTATAATAAGAATGAATTTAATTTAACTGTAAGTGAACATCACCTATTCTATATTTAATAATTTCATTTTGGAGGAGATAATATTGAAAAAACTCTTAATGACACCGGGACCAACCAATGTTCCTGAAGAAATCAGAAAAAAAATGGCTGAAGATGTTATCCATCACAGGATGGCAGACTATAAGAAACTGTTTAGTGAAGTCAGTGAAAATCTAAAAGATTTTTTTAAAACCAAACAGGAAGTGCTTACCCTGACCTGTTCCGGCACCGGAGTCATGGAGGCCGCTGTTGTAAATTTATTTTCAAAAAAAGAGAAGGTACTGGTAATAAATACAGGAAATTTTGGACAGCGATTTGTAGAAATTGCAGCTACCTATGAACTTGACGTTATCGACCTGAAGTATGACTGGGGTTCTACCTATGATTTAGACGACATAAAGGCCGCGATTTCAGAGAACCCGGATTTGAAGGGAATTTTTATGACCCACAGCGAAACTTCTACAGGGGTTTTAAACGATATCCAGAGGGTCGGTAATCTTACAAAGGATACAGATATTCTTTTAGTTGTAGATTCTGTCAGCGGTATGGTTGTAAATCCATTGGAATTTGACGACTGGTCCCTTGACTGCGTCGTTGCCGGAAGCCAAAAAGGTTTTTTACTCCCCCCTGGTCTGGCATTTATAGCTCTCAGTAATAAGGCAAAAAAAGCTATGGAAAGGTCAAACTTACCCAAATTTTATTTTGACTTAAAAAAATATATTAAATTTTTAAAAGAAAAACAACAAAACCCTTATACACCGGCTATTACCTTGATTGTGGGACTCAAATGTGCCTGTGACCTCCTTTTGGAGGAAGGCTTAGATACCATCCAGGCAAAGCATACAAAACTCCGAAAATATCTGGGAGAAGAACTTTTAAAACTTGGATTTGAACATTTTGTAACAGACGAAAAAGCCAGAGGTAATACCCTGGTTGCAGTAACCCATAGGGGAATTCAAGATATGGATAAATTTCGAGAAACAGTGGATAAAGACGGAGTGAGTATTGCAGGAGGTCAGGGAAATTACGCCGGAAAACTCCTTCGAATAGGCTGTCTTGGAAAAATAACTAAAGCAGATATAGATAGAACCATAGAAGAAATCAAGAAAAATTTAATATAAAAGTTGTTGTAAAAAGATCAATATAGTATATATATACTATGTTATATCGATTAAAATGCAGCACACGAATGCTGAATTTTTGATACCACGACACTTTGTCAACGACCTATTAAGGTAGATTATAGAGGGGGTTAGAATGAATAAAAGATTTAAAAGAGTTTTAATTGCAAACCGTGGCGAAATTGCAATAAGAGTTATAAGAGCATGTAAAGAACTTGAAATAAGAACAGTTGCCATCTATTCTGAAGAAGATAAAACATCTCTTTTCAGAACAAAAGCAGATGAATCTTATCAAATAGGTAAAGGTAAAGGACCTGTGGAGGCATACCTTGATATTGATGAGATAATTAAACTTGCTCTTAAAAAAGGGGTAGACGCAATCCATCCCGGGTACGGATTCCTTTCTGAAAATCCTGAATTTGCAAGGAAATGTGCTAAAGCAGGGATAGCATTTATAGGGCCCACTGCTGAAATGATGGAAAGTTTAGGAGATAAAATACAGTCAAAACTAGTTTCTGCAAAAGCTGGAGTTCCTACTATTCCTGGTGTGGATAAACCTGTAGGTTCCGAAGATGAAGCAATTGAATTCGCAAGAAGCTGTGGATACCCTATAATGCTCAAAGCGGCTGCCGGCGGGGGCGGACGTGGAATGCGTATAGTAAGAGAAGAATCAGAGCTTATTTCTTCTTACAGAAGTGCCAAAAACGAATCTAAAAAAGCTTTTGGTATAGATGATATGTTTATAGAGAAATATGTTGAACAGCCTAAACATATAGAGGTTCAGATTCTTGGGGACAAATATGGAAATATATTCCATCTTTTTGAGAGAGATTGTTCTATACAAAGAAGACACCAAAAAGTTATTGAGATAACTCCTGCACTTACATTAACCGAAGAAAAAAGACAGGAAATATGCAACGATGCATTAAAAATCGCAAATGAAGTTGGTTACTTAAACGCCGGTACTTTGGAATTCTTAGTTGATAAACACGGAAACCATTATTTTATCGAGATGAACCCTAGAATTCAGGTTGAGCATACAATTACTGAAATGGTCACCGGTATCGACTTAGTTCAAAGCCAAATACTTATTGCTGAAGGATATGCATTAACTTCGGAAGAGATAGGAATCCCTTCTCAAGAGGCTGTTCAAACCAGAGGATACTCTATCCAGTGCAGGGTGACCACTGAAGACCCTGTAAACAACTTTGCACCTGACACAGGTAAAATAGACATTTATAGAACTGGATCCGGGATAGGTGTCCGTCTTGACGGTGGGAACGGCTATGCTGGTGCTGTTATAAGCCCTTATTACGACAGCTTGCTTGTAAAAGTCATATCTCACGGGAATTCATTTAAAGATGCCATAAGAAAAGCTCTTCGTTCTATAAAAGAGGCTAAAATTACCGGTGTAAAAACAAACATAGATTTCTTAGTCAATGTATTGAACCACCCTAAATTTGCAAGGGGTGACTTTACCACAGCATTTATCCCTGAACATCCGGAACTTTTCGATATCTCTGTAAAAAAAGACTCCGAAGGAAATTTTCTTAAGTTTATAGCTGAAAAAGTTGTAAATGAAACCCGTGGTATTAAAACAGAGTTCGACGTACCACACATACCCAATGCTCCTAAACCTGAAAAACTTTCTGGTACAAAACAAATTCTTGAAGAAAAAGGTCCAGAAGGGGTAGTTGAGTGGATTAAAAACCAAAACAAACTGCTACTTACAGATACAACAATGAGGGACGCCCATCAATCGTTAATGGCTACCCGTGTAAGAACAACCGATATGCTGAAAATAGCCAGGGATACATCTATACTTGGAAAAGACCTTTTCTCAATCGGGATGTGGGGAGGAGCTACTTTTGACGTTTCATACAGGTTCTTAAAAGAATCTCCTTGGGAAAGACTGAAAGAAATAAGAAAAAGAGTTCCAAATATCCTTCTTCAAATGCTTCTCAGAGGATCCAACGCAGTGGGATACAAAAACTATCCTGACAACGTAATTGAAGAATTCATAAAAGAAGCTTCTGACAGCGGTATTGACCTTTTCAGAGTATTTGATTCTTTAAACTGGATTAAAGGGATGGAAGTTCCTGTGAGAGAAGTTATTAAAAACGGAAAAATTGCTGAAGTATGTCTCTGTTATACAGGAGATATCCTGGATAAATCAAAAACCAAATACACCCTTGACTACTATATAGAAAAAGCAAAAGAAATAGAGGCTATGGGAGCACATATCCTTGGAATCAAAGATATGTCGGCCCTGCTAAAACCATATGCAGCAGAAAAACTTATAAAAGCACTTAAAAAAAATATATCTATCCCTATCCACCTGCACACACATGACACTACAGGAAATGGAGTTGCAACTGTCCTAATGGCAGCTGAAGCAGGGGTCGACATCATAGATACTGCTTTTGATGCTATGTCCGGGCTCACAAGCCAGCCTTCTCTAAACTCTGTAGTTGCAGCCCTGGAAAATACTGAAAGGGATACTAAAATAAATCTTGATGATGTTCAGCAGATCTCTAATTATTGGAATGTCGTAAGACCTGTGTATGCTCAGTTTGAATCTGGGTTGAAATCCGGTTCTACAGAAATCTACAAATATGAGATCCCTGGGGGACAGTACTCAAATCTAAAACCTCAAATCGAAAGTTTTGGGCTTGGGCACAGATTCGACGAAATCAAGGAAATGTTTAAGAAAGTTAATCTGCTGGTAGGAGACATCATAAAAGTAACTCCATCATCAAAAATGGTAAGCGATCTTGCTATATTTATGGTTCAAAATAACCTGACTCCTGAGAATATTATTGAAAAAGGAAAAGATCTTGCTTTCCCTGACTCAGTAGTTGCTTACTTCAAAGGTATGATGGGACAGCCAGAAGGCGGATTCCCTAAAGACCTTCAAAAAATAGTCCTTAAAGGTGAAGAACCTATAACGTGCAGACCGGGTGAACTTTTACCTTCTGAAGATTTTGATAAAATTAAAGAATACCTGAAAACAAAACACAAAATAGATGCGACTATGCAGGATGCACTGAGCTACGCTCTGTACCCATCTGTATTTGAAGATTACCTGAAATACATAAAAGAACACGGTGATTTCAGCAAATTGGGAAGCGATATATACTTCCACGGCCTTGCAGAAGGAGAAACGTGCGAAATCAGTCTTAAAGAGGGTAAAATACTAGTTGTAACACTCCTTCAGATATCTAAGCTCGACAAAGACGGTTACAGAACTGTAACATTCGAAGTAAACGGTAATAGAAGAGAGACAAGGATAAAAGACAGGACTCAGTCGGTTTCTTCTGTATCAAGCGAAAATAGAAAAATGGTAGATCCTGACAACGAATTACAAATAGGTGCCAGTATCCCCGGAGCTATCATAAAGCTGCTTGTCAGCCAAGGGGATAAAGTAGAGGAAAATCAAAAATTAGTTATTATAGAAGCTATGAAGATGGAGACAAGCATCACTGCTAAAACAGGGGGAATTGTAGAGAAAATTTTCATAGAGGAAGGTAAAATAGTGGAATCAGGAGAGCTTCTTATCCAGCTTTCTAAATAAAACTGAAATAATTCACAGTATAAAAACCTCTGCAAATTTGCAGAGGTTTTTTTAATTTTTTTAAGTTGGATTACGCTTTTTAAAACACACACACGGCCTGCAGTTATTTTTAGATATATGTTTCAGTGTACAAAACCAGGGATATTCCTTTAATTCTTCTTCTGTATGCATTACAGCGTCCCTTTTAGAAAAATATCTGCAATCAAAACAAGTGTTGCTCATATAAACCTCCTTGTATAATGAAATAGAGCTATAAAAGCACTATTTCTAGTTTATTTAATTTTTTAGTATATAATTAACATAGACGCTGTGGATTAGTGTGACCTCCTATAGCTTCGACTATTTCTTTTAGGCTCT
>NZ_QUAJ01000049.1 GCF_003391055.1 Psychrilyobacter piezotolerans | reverse complement strand
CTGTGTTTATAGTGATTCCTCTTTCTCTTTCTTCTGGTGCTTGGTCGATGTTAGCGAAATCTACTGCTTTAGCTAATCCTAAATCAGATAATACTTTTGAGATTGCTGCTGTTGTTGTTGTCTTTCCATGGTCTACGTGACCTATTGTTCCAATATTTACATGCGGTTTACTTCTGTCAAATTGCTCTTTTGCCATTGTTAAAGCCTCCTAAAAATTTAATTTATTTTTGAATTTATATTATGACCCCATGGCCTAATTCACTGTCTTAAAAAAAAAACCTACACCCTTCCCTTAAGTATTTACTTCAAGAAATTTGTGCAGCTTTAAAATGGTGGTTGGAGAAGGATTTGAACCTTCGAAGGCTGAGCCGGCAGATTTACAGTCTGCTCCCTTTGACCACTCGGGAATCCAACCACGAGTATTTTATATCTCTCACAGAGATACGACTTATTATATAAAATAATACAATTTTTGTCAATTATTTTTTTAAGATTTTATATAGATTTGGTCATTTTCAATAACCACCTTTACCTTCCCTTCTTTTTGCAGAATATTTAAATATTTAAATAACTCTACCTCATTTCTTTGGAGTAATTCAACCATCTCATGGATACTATACTTTCTTTTGGTGAGCATATTTAAGATAAGTTTTTCTAATTTTTCACTGTATTTGGGAAGTTCTTCCCTGGAGGTATATTTTTTTATGATCTCCACCGAATCTAAACCACGACTTATAAAAAAATCCTTAATCTCAGACAATCTTTTCATGGAAGCCGGCTTTATCTCCCTTATGGCTCCCGGTCTGGCCAGGGTATTCAGCTGAATTGTAGTTATCTTTTTATCTTTCAGATATTCCACAAATTTTTCCAGCTCCTCCACACCGTCATTTATCCCCTCCACTATGAAGATCTCCAGGTATACTTCCTTTTTAGTTGCCGATAAAAATCTAGTCATCCCATCCAGGATGTTTTTAGCAGATAAACCTTCTATAGGTCTGTTTATCCTTTTAAATACATCCTCTGATATGGCATCTAAGGATGGAATGATCAGATCTGCTTCCTCCAAAGCTTCCCTTACATCTAAGTTGTTTAGGAGGGTAGAATTAGTTATCACTGCTATTTTACCGCTATATATCTTTCTTATTTTTTTTATGATTATACCCAGATCTTTATTTAATGTCGGCTCTCCGCTTCCTGAAAAAGTTATATAATCGGGAGTCAGATTTTTCAATATATCTTTAACTTCCCTTATCAATCTATCTATATCTATATAGCTGTCTCTCATATTATAAAATTTAGTTGTAGATCCGCACTCACAATAGATACAATCCAAATTACATGTTTTAGGCATGACCAGATCCACCCCTAGAGAAACTCCTAATCTTCTGGAAGGTACCGGTCCAAATATATATTTATACAATCTTATCCCCCTTTTTTACAGTTTTATCTTTCCCAATACCAATGAATATATAGTTGAAGCTAATTTCAATGGATTGTGTCTTACAGTCTTATTTTCACTTATCTCAATTAACGGTTCCTGAATTATTTTAAGGGAATATTTTTTTAGATTTTCCAAATCTATCTTTATCTCCTTAACATCCTGTTCTTTATATTTTTTCAAAATATCATTTGGTATTTTTTTACTATTCACTATGACCGAATTAAAAAATTCTACCCCTACATGGGAGTATATGGCTTTAATATGATCTCCTACACTATAACCTGCAGTCTCTCCAGGCTGTTCCATTGCATTGGATACATATATTTTATGAGCCTTTGATTTCACTATGGCATCTTTTATCTCCTCTATGATTAAATTCGGCATGATACTGGTATAGAGACTTCCAATCCCTACTATAACCATATCTGCCTGTTCAATGGCCGACACAGTCTCCCTGACTGCCTTGGGTTTTTTATCAAAATATACTCTTTTTATTCTTTTGTTTACGGCCGGTATCTTAGATTCTCCCGCTACTATTTCACCGTCTTCCATCTCTGCTAGAAGAGTGCAGCTGCTGGAAGTAGCCGGCAATACCGTCCCCTTTATATTCAATACTTCATTCAATGCCTTTATTCCGTCAACTATATTCCCTTCCATGTTTATCATAGCTGTCAGCATAAGATTACCTATTGGATGACCAGCTAAATCACTGGTCCCGCCAAACCTGTAGTTTAGGAGCTCTTCTCCCTTACTTTCAAATTCACTGAGCGCTATCATAACATTTCTTATGTCTCCCGGAGCCGGAATATTAAATTCTGTTCTTAGTCTCCCTGAAGACCCCCCATCATCTGCCACTGTAACAATTGCAGTTATATCCAATGGGAAATATTTTAATCCTCTCAGCAAATTAGAGAGACCGGTTCCGCCGCCTAGTACCACTATTTTTGGTTTATTTTTCATAAGTCACCTCTTTTTTATTTTACCCATTATAAGTATAGCACAAGATTATTCTATATAAAACAAGAGGCAATTAAATAAAATTTAACTGCCTCCTGTTTTATATTTTAATTTTTTAATCTACTTTAATTTACTTTAACTCTTCCAATAAACTTCTATTGGATTTAATCATAGTTTTCACCATTAATTTATTGATAATTTGGTACCACTTATAGGTCATCCCTTCCATACCTTTAACAGAATCTACTACCATTTTCTTTAAAAATTCTAATTCATCAAAACTCATTTTGATTTCAGTCACGGTCTTTTTAGCGCATTCAGCTTTTAAGTACGTTAAAAAGTCTAATACACCTTTCATTTGAGGATTATTTTCAGAACCCATTTGTTTTTGAATCTCTTCTACAAATTTACCTAAAAACTTTTTATTATGCTTAGAGATCTTTACAGTATACTTTCTTTTCCCTTTTCCTATTCTCTGCATAGCATTTTGGATACCCATCATACCTGACATATTTCTCATTTGCATTCCATTCATATTTTGCCCCTTCATATTCCCTCCATTATTCCACTTTCCCGATTATTTTTTCTATATCTATTCGTGTGATGTGACCCTCCCGTAATATCTTAGGAGTACCTCTCATATCGATTATAGTTGATTCCACTCCCTTAGGTGTTTCATTATCATCTACCACTATATCTACTCTAGACTTGATCTCTTCACTGAGTTCATCATATGATCTAGGGCTGGGTTCCCCTGATATATTGGCACTTGTGGTAGCTAATATTCCCCCGCAGCTTTCTATAATTTTTATAGAAATTTTATGATTCGGAACCCTTACCCCTACACTGGTACCGTTAGATACCATATTAGGAGGTATTATCCTCTTTTTATCTAAAATTATTGTCAGCCCGCCAGGCCAAAATTTTTCTATTAATTTTTCTACTTTTTCTTTATTGAGTTCATTTATTATAGCTACTTTTTCTAGATATTTTCCATCACTCAAAAGAGCTATCAAGGGAGATTTCCCGTCTCTTTCCTTCACTTCATAAACCTTATCCAATGATTTTTTCATATGAATACTTGCTCCCAATCCATATACTGTATCGGTTGGATAAATTATTAGAGCCCCATTAGCTACCATATTTGAAATTTTTTCATAATTTAATTCACTGTTCTCAAATATTTTTTTCATAACTACCTCTTTTTTTTATGACATTTATTTAATATTTTATCATATTTCCTCACGATGGTAAAGAAAAAAGGAAGCCCATGGGCTTCCTTTTTTTTTAACTATTTTTTTATTTCAAATAATTCACTGATTGATTTATATTCGATTACTCTTCTTATTCCTTCAGCAAATAATTTATCTACAGATAAAATCTTAATTTTAGAGATTTTCTTCTCTTCAGGTATCTCGATAGTATCTGTGATTATAATCTTCTTAAGCGGAGATGCTTCCAATCTTTCCATTGCAGGTCCTGAGAATACTGCATGTGTACAACATGCATAAGAAGCTACCGCTCCCATATCCATGATGGCTTGTGCTCCATTAGTGATAGTTCCAGCTGTGTCTATCATATCATCTATAAAGATGGCTGTTTTCCCCTCTACCTCTCCTATTATGTTCATGATCTCTGACATATTAGGTTTTGGTCTTCTCTTGTCTATGATTGCGATCTTACAATCCAACCATTTAGCTAATTCTCTGGCTCTTTTTACCCCACCGATATCTGGAGATACTACTACTACGTCATCTCCTTTTAATCCATGTTCGATAAAGTTTCTTGCTAAAAGTGGTAACGCCTTAAAGTGATCTACTGGAATATCGAAGAATCCTTGGATTTGGTTGGCATGTAAATCCATAGTCATTATTCTTGTAGCTCCTGCTGTCGTAAGTAAATTAGCCACTAGCTTAGATGTAATAGGTTCTCTTGGGCTGGCTTTTCTATCCTGTCTGGCATACCCATAATATGGCATAACTACAGTAATTTCTTTAGCTGAAGCTCTTTTTAATGCATCGATAAATATTAATAATTCCATTATACTTTCATTTACCGGCTCTGTTGTTGGTTGAATTACGAATACTTGACAACCTCTAACAGTCTCATTGATCTTAGTAAGAACTTCTCCATCTGCAAATCTAAGTATTTCCGATTGACCCATTGGTATTCCTAAATTTTCTACTATTTTGTTTGCTAAACTAACATTTGATGTCCCAGTGAAAATCTTTACATTCTTGGCATTTTTAATCATGGTTATTTAGTCCACTCCTTCTTAATAATCTGTCTCCCCCTAGCCACTGCTAATGCTCTAGCAGGTACATCCTTAGTAATTACAGATCCAGCTCCTATTACCGCTGAATCCCCTATATTTACAGGAGCTACTAATTCAGTATCACTTCCAACAAATACATTCTTCCCTATTACTGTTTTATGTTTATTAACCCCGTCATAGTTACAAGTTATGGTTCCTGCTCCTATATTGGTATTCTCACCTATTTCAGCATCTCCTAAATACGTTAAATGCCCAGCCTTAACGCCTTTTTCTAAGACACATTTTTTTGTCTCCACAAAATTTCCTATATGCACCCCTTCTTTTAAGTGGGTCTTGGCTCTTAAATGAGCAAAAGGTCCTATAGTTACCTTATCCTCTACTATTGATTCCTCTATTACCGAAGACTCTATCCTTACATTCTTTCCTACTTTAGAGTCAATTATTCTTGTATTTCCTATTATTTCACTGTTCTCTCCAATAACTGTTTCTCCCTGAAGAAATGCTCCTGGATGAATAACCGTATCTTTACCTATTTTTACGCTTTCTTCTACATAGGTAGTTTTGGGATCTATTAAAATTGCTCCTTCTTCCATGAGAGCGATATTTTTTCTCATTCTTAACACTTCTTCCGCCTGAGCTAACTGTACCTTAGAGTTAACACCCAGTATTTCCTCATTGTCCTCCAAGATGAAACTTTCCACGACTTCTTTTTGCCCTACCTGGATTTTTATTACATCTGTTAAATAATATTCCCCCTGGGCATTATTGTTGTCCATCTTAGACAGGGCTTCAAATAATTTTTTACTGTTAAATACATATACACCTGCATTTACTTCTTTTATAGCCTGTGTCTTCTGATCCGCTTCTTTTTGCTCCACTATGGCTTTTACTAAACCATCTTTTTTTACTATCCTTCCATATCCAAAAGGATTTTCATAGACAGATGTTAAGATAGTTGTAGCTGCCTTGGCAGCTGTGTGTTTATCATAGAGTTTTTTTAAAGTTTCCGGTCTCAATAAGGGAGTATCTCCACATACTACCATTACATCACCATCATAATCTTTCAACAAATCTTCAGCCATCATTACTGCATGACCCGTTCCAAGCTGTTCCTCTTGAACAACATAGGTATTTTCAGCTCCTGCACTTTTTAAGACAACTTCTTTTTTATGTCCTAATATCAATATGTTTTTTTCCACTCTCAATTCATTTAATATATTCATTATTTTTTTTACCATAGGTATTCCATTTACTTTGTGAACAACCTTTGGTAAATCAGAATTCATCCTTGTACCTTTCCCTGCTGCTAATATAAGTGAAATTAATTTCATCTATCCACCGCCCCTTGATTTATTACCTAAGAGTATAGCATAATTGTTGATTTTTTTCAATTCTTAAAGCTGTACTTCACATTTTAATATTTTGATCATTCACACTCTATTTTTAACGATTCTATACTTTATCATTACCACTTTCACTCTATTTATACTTAATAACGACACATTTATTCTGCTGAAATTTAATATGAATTTAAAGCAATACGAAAAAAGTCAGCGAAATTCGCTGACTTTTAATTTTATACTTTTTGTTTTGGAAAATATTTAGTATGTAATAAGTCATGAGCTTTATGACTCATTGGTTTATCTAAATGTTTTTCATAAAGATCTTGTACAAACTTATTTTCATGAGATTTTCTCATAGTTTTGTTATCGTCTATATTTTGAAGGCCTTCTGCTCTTCTAGTAACTACACTAAAGTCACCATGATGGTAAGGTTGTCCACCTCCACCTACGCATCCACCTTTACATGCCATTATTTCTATAGCATGGTAATTAGCTTCTCCTGCTCTTATCTTATCTAACATCGTTCTAGCTTCTCCTAAACCATGAGCTATTCCGATGTTAAGATCCAAGTCCCCTACCTTTACTGTAGCCGATCTAAATCCTTCAAATCCTCTTAATGCTTTAAAGTCTAAGTTTTCTAAAGTTTCTCCTGTCACCCATTCATACGCAGTTCTAACAGCGGCCTCTATTACCCCACCAGTTCTACCGAATATATCAGCTGCTCCAGATGATTCTCCCAATGGATTATCAAATTCAGAAGTTTCTAATAATGTTAAATCTATATTAGCCTGCTTTAATAACTTAGCTAATTCTCTAGTTGAGATAGAATAATCCACATCTGGATTTCCATCCACTTTAAACTCGTCTCTAGAAGTCTCATATTTTTTAGCTAAACATGGCATTACAGATACCACAATAAGGTCTTCTCTAGAGATTCCCTCTTCCTTAGCCCAGATTCCTTTAGCAACTGCACCGAACATTTGTTGAGGTGATTTAGCTGAAGATGGTACATCTAACATATCTTGATAGTTATGCTCAAAGAATTTTACCCATGCCGGGCAGCAAGAAGTCAATAACGGTAATTTTACGTCCTTGTCTCCTCCTAAGAATCTTTCTAATCTATCTTTAAATTCAGAAGCTTCCTCCATTATAGTAAGGTCAGCAGCCCAGTTGGTATCGAACACTTGATCGAATCCCAATTGTCTAAGTCCTGTTACCATTTTTCCAGTTACATTAGTTCCAGGCTCTTCCCCGAATTCCTCACCTAAAGCTACTCTTACTGCTGGAGCAACCTGAACTATTACTTTTTTCTTAGGGTCAGCCAGATCTTTTACCAGCTTCCAAGTATGATCATTTTCATGGAGAGCTCCTACCGGACATACAGCTACACACTGGCCACAGTAAGTACATACACTGTCTTCTAAATTTTTCTCAAATGCTGTGGCAACTACCGAGTCAAATCCTCTGTTTACTCCAGATAAAACCCCTACAGTCTGTACATCATTACACATAGTTTCACATCTTCTGCACATGATACACTTATCCATATCTCTTATGATAGAAGGTGAATAGTCAGGTCTATATGTAGACATCTCTCCTTCAAATCTTACCTCTCTTACACCTAATTGAACAGCTAAATCTTGTAATTCACACTCTCCATTTTTAGAACATGATAAACAGTCCTTAGGATGATCTGATAACAGAAGTTCCATTATAGTTCTTCTTTTTTGCATTACATTCATTGTATTGGTTTTTACTACCATTCCTTCATGAACTGGTGTAGCACAAGAAGGCGCTAAATTTCTTCTTCCCTCTACCTCTACAACACATATTCTACATGATGCACAATCATTTTTATAATCATTTTCACCCATTTGTAAATGACATAATGTAGGAATAGAAATTCCTAATGATTCAGCAGCAGAAAGTATCGTCGCTTCCTTGGGAACTGCTATTGATTTACCATCTATGATAACATTTATTAATTCCATTGGCTTTTTACACACTCCCTTTTGATTAAAATTTTTATCCTCTGTCTATAGCTCCAAATTTACACTTATCATAACAAGCTCCACACTTGATACATTTTTCAGTATCAATTACATGCATTTCTTTAACCTTTCCTGCGATACAGTTAACCGGACATACTCTGGCACACGCTGTACAACCAATACATTTATCGTTGATTGAATAAGTTAATAAATCTTCACATGATCCTGCAGGACATCTTTTATCTTTTACATGGGCTACATATTCATCCCAGAAATTATTTAAAGTTGAAAGAACAGGGTTAGGAGCAGTTTGACCTAATCCGCATAATGATGTATCCTTTATAGTTTCAGATAATTCTTTTAATAACTCAAGGTCTTTCATAGTTCCATTTCCTTTAGTTATCTTTTCTAACATCTCTAATAATCTCTTGTTTCCAATTCTACATGGTGTACACTTTCCACAAGATTCTTCCACTGTAAACTCTAAATAGAATTTAGATACAGCAACCATACAGTCATCTTCATCCAGTACGATCATTCCACCAGATCCCATCATAGATCCGATAGCTGTCAGCGAGTCAAAGTCAATTTTAACATCCAAATCTTTTTCAGTAAGACATCCACCAGATGGTCCTCCTGTCTGAACAGCCTTAAATTTCTTACCGTTTCTGATTCCCCCACCGATCTCAAAGATTACCTCTCTAAGGGTAGTTCCCATAGGTACTTCTACTAATCCTACGTTATTTATTTTTCCTGCTAGGGCGAATACCTTCGTTCCAGATGATTTTTCAGTTCCTATACCTTTATACCATTGCCCGCCATTTAAGATGATCTCTGGAATATTAGCAAGAGTTTCAACGTTGTTTACATTTGTTGGTTTTCCCCAGTATCCTGATTCAGCCGGGAATGGAGGTTTTGAAGTAGGTTCTCCTCTTTCTCCTTCCATAGAATGGATAAGTGCAGTTTCTTCCCCGCATACAAATGCTCCAGCTCCGTATTTAATCTCGATATCAAAATTAAATCCTGAATTTAAGATATTATCTCCTAACATCCCGTATTCTTTTGCCTGAGCCATTGCTTTTTTCAATCTGTTTATAGCTAATGGATATTCAGCTCTTATGTATACCAATCCTTTAGTTGCTCCAGTAGCATATCCACATATTGCCATTGCTTCAATTACAGAGTGGGCATCTCCTTCCAGGATAGATCTGTCCATGAACGCACCGGGATCTCCCTCATCGGCATTACATACTACATATTTTTGATCTGCAGCATTATTTAATGCGAACTGCCATTTTAAACCTGTAGGGAATCCTCCTCCCCCTCTTCCACGAAGACCAGATAACTTCATCTCATCGATTACTTCTTGCTGGCTCATCTCTGTCAATACCTTACCTAATGCCTGGTATCCTCTATTTCCAAAATACTCATCTATGTTCTCCGGATCGATTAATCCACAGTTTCTAAGAGCTATTCTCTGTTGTTTTTTATAGAAATCCATATGATCAGAATCTTCTACTCTTTTTTTCGTAACAGGATCTCTAAATAATAAAGTCTCTATTTTTTCCCCTTTAATCAGATCTTCTTCCACTATTCTCGCAGCATCCTCAGGTTTTACCTCTACGTAAAATGTATTGTCAGGAACAATCTTTACAATTGGTCCTTTTTCACAAAATCCAAAACATCCTGTTTTTATTACCTGTACATCCTCGGTCATACCTTTTTCTACCAGTAAGCTTTCTATATTCTCAGCTATTGTTCCAGCTTTTGATGATAAACAGCCTGTCCCTCCACAAATTAGGACATGTTTCTTATAAGCCATCAATTCTACCTCCTAAAATTAGTGATTACATCTTTTTGTACCGTTATTATCGACTAAAAACTCCTCTATTTCAGAAGTGTCTTTAAGGTATTTTTTTACAAGTCTGATAGCTTCTTTGGAATCTACATTTCCAAAAACTACATTTCCCTTATTTGGAATGATTATTTCTAAACTTGGAAATTCTCCTCCATACCCTAAAAATTCTGTTTTATACAGAGCTATATTTTCTATATCTTCCATTTCAATCAAATCAACTATAGATTTTATAACTAAGTCGGTGTTTTTTATTGCTGTTTCATCTTTCGACGATACCCCTACCTTTATCTTAATTACATCCTCTGAATCTTTTCATTTTTTTCTGATTTTTATTAATTCTTCGCATTCTTTTGCCTTTTTTAATAATTCTTCCATTGAAGTTATCTTTTTAGACATCTTTGAACCCCCCATCTTAATTATATTTTGCTAACAGTCCTTCTATATCACGGGCTTCATCTTTACCAAATACATCTTCACCAACTAATACAACAGGTGCTAATCCACAAGCTCCTACACATCTTAAAGCATCTATTGAATATAATCCATCTAGCGTTGTTTCCCCTGCTTTAATTCCTAGTTTATTCTCTAAATCTTTTAATACTTTATCTGCTCCTCTTACGAAACAAGCTGTCCCCATACAGACTGAGATAGGAAATTTCCCCTTAGGAGTCATTGTAAAGAACGAATAAAAACTTACCACTCCATATATTTTAGCTAAAGGTAATTCCAGTCTATCGGCTACAAATTCTTGAATCTCCATTGGAATATATCCAAATATTTCTTGAGCCTTATGCAGGACCGAGATTAGTGCTCCCTCTTTTTCAGGTAATCCAATTATAAATTCATCTAATTGGTTAAAACATTCTTGTTTTAGCGTGTTTTTACAAGACATTTTGTTCCTCCTTCTGATCATAAATAAATTATGGTATACATAATTCTTTAGTTATTAATTTCACTTTACAATGACATTATATCGTATTTCTACTTTTTTGTTAAGCTTTTTTACATCAAAGTGTTTGCAAAACAAACGGTTCAACCTATATTTGGAACTTCAAACTAAAAAATGCTTAAATTACGGTCATTCAAAACTCAAAATCTAAATAACTCTGAAATCTAAAAGAAATCTGTCCTCCCCCTTTTAAATCGCGATGTTTTATTTTTAAAAAAAATTCTTCATTTTTAAAATATCAATCTATGACCATTTTACTAAACATTTAAAACAAAATTTGTCCTTAATTCTTATACCGATATTCTTTTAAAATTCCTTTTTTCTTTTCTCTTAAATTTGAATTAAACTTTTAATCTTATTTTTTTTATAATTTCCTAAGGAAATTATAATTTTTTTAATCTATATTTTAGCTATTTTTTTCCATAAACAGCTTCGATTTCATACTATCCACTCATTATTTTCAGCACACTTACTCATTAAGATGTCGGTATCTTCCGCTGTTCCCGACAAAATATCAATTAATTTTCTAAAAAAAAATAAGGACTACTACAACCTAATGCAGTAACCCTTATTGTGTTTTTATTTCAAATTTTCATATGCTTCATTTATTTCTTTAAACTTCGCTTCATATTTACTTCTCATTTCCTCGTCTAAGTTATTAGCTTTATCTGGGTGATATTTTCTTGCCATCCCTCTATAAGCTTTCTTTATTTCTTCTGGACTTGCATCCTTACTTACCCCTAATTCAGCATAATATTTATCCTTATTTACAACATAACCAGGATGGCCGCCATGTGTTTGTCTTTGGTAGTTTCCACCAGTTGCATTTCTGAAAAACTCTTCAAAATCTTGAGTATTCCCAGAATTTGTATTTTTATAATAATATGTCCTTGTGGTTCTTCGTGGTTGTTTTTTTCCAAATATCGCCCTCAATACAATTAATATTATAATAAGTGGTAAAAATGTAACAAAAATTGACCCAAAAAAGAAAATTATCACTGAAACTATTGCTATTACCGGTAATGCTCTTAAAGTATTTTTTAATCCTGTAAATAACAGCGACATGGCAGCTATAAACATTAATATATAAATCATTTTTTTTATTCCTCCTAGATTCCTCTCAAGCCTTTTTCAAACTCAAAGATCTCATCACAATTTTGAACAAGTAAATTCCACATCTATTCCTTTTAACCCTTATAAAATTTACCTTTTAACCCCTTAATCCCAATTCATAACACATCTAGTATCTAATTATTATACCTCTATTTACAAAAAGTGTCAAATATATAAAAAAACCAGGAAATAAATCCTGATTAAAATTTTATTTGGTGGAGATAAGCGGGGTCGAACCGCTGACCTCCGCAGTGCAAGTGCGGCGCTCTCCCAACTGAGCTATATCCCCAAAGTTGAGTTTAGCAAGTTCCTATCCTCCCAAGGGGCTGCCCCCTAAGTACTTTCGGCGTTTATGGACTTAACTTCTGGGTTCGGAATGTAACCAGGTGTATCCCCATAGCTATTCTTGCTAAACATATGGCGCTTCTTGCAGGACTTGAACCTGCGACAACTCGATTAACAGTCGAGCGCTCTACCAACTGAGCTAAAGAAGCATCTTGAAAGACTTGGCAAGTTCCTATCCTCCCAAGGGGCTGCCCCCTAAGTACTTTCGGCGTTTACGGACTTAACTTCTGGGTTCGGAATGTGACCAGGTGTACCCCCGTAGCTTTTCTTACCAAGCTAACTATCTTAACAAATTTTTCAGCGACGAATTAAATTCATCACAAAATTTCGTTAGATATACTTTCTTATGAATGTTGTACATTCAAAACTATATAATAATGTTTTTTTAATTAACTCTCTAAAATCATTTTGCTTTAGGTTAAGTGTTCGTCATATTAGTATTGGTCAGCTAAAGACTTCACAGCCCTTACACCCCCAACCTATCAACCTCGTAGTCTCCAAGGTGACTTATCAATGATAGAATACTTATCTCTGAGTTGG
>NZ_QUAJ01000048.1 GCF_003391055.1 Psychrilyobacter piezotolerans | reverse complement strand
TCTCTTTCTAAAATGGTAATATGTTCTCGATTCATAGAAACCTCCATTAATGTTTGCTCGCACATACATTATACCAAGGAAGTCTCTATGGATCTTTTTTTGTTGCATTTAATTATACAATGTAAGTCAAAATAAAAGCTTCCAATTTGGAAGCTTTTTAAATATATTTCATCTTATATCCCAGGATGGTGTATCACGTATTTCTAAAATTTACATATATAAATACACTATTAATTCCTTTAATATTATACCATAAATTTATTCAGCCCGCTTATATAAATCTCATCCAGTTCATTGTACCTTGTTTTAAGATTATTCAGCCCTATCCAATGTCTTTTTCAGCATCTTATAATGTCTTATTGTTATACCCCGCCATTATATCCAACGGAATAAAATTAGAATATTTATAATTATGAGCCAGTCTCACCCTATCTCTTACCCTTACTACTGTAAAATAAGGATCTTCTTCCTTCCTATGATCGATGAAATGGATCAAATTATCATCATTTTTTTTTATCATTAGATAATCTCTCCCAATTTTAAGATCATTTACACCAAAAATTCTAATGTCATTAATTTTTACTGTGGTTTCATGAATATTAATTTGCATATGTTTCAAGTTACTCCCCCTTAAAAAAAGTTATAATAAATTTAGTATCTCTGCATTAGTATTTTATTCAAAATAAATTTTTTTCCTTCTTTTTTTTTATTTTATTTTTTCTATTAATTTTTATCCTTTGTTTTATATGGTTTTTTTAGAATTTCAGGTATTATCCCATAAATTTTATTATAAAAATCTTCAGTTGTCACAACAGTTGCCTCCATCAAGTTCCACCAAGGAATGAAAATGGCGGATAAAAATTTGATAAATTCCAAAACAATAAAAAATATCAAAGGATTTTTTTAATTTCCAATATATACTATAATTAGGTAATTATTTTCATGATCTGATGTCAATTTTGTTATACAGCTCATTGCTGTATAGTTGTTATTAAAACTTAAAGTGAAGGAGGGCATAATGATAAAGGATGAAAAACTCAGGGATGCTATCTGGGAGGAGATAAAGCAACTGTCAGATTATACTTCTACCTCTGAAAACTTGAAAACAGCGGATCTGAAGAGAATAGAAATTTTAAATGTCGAACATATGGGAATCGAGAATCTGGATGGAATAGAAAATCTCGTTAATCTGACCGAGTTATTCCTGGGAAATAATCAGATAAACTCCATAGAAGATGTAGATTTTTCCAAATTAAATAAATTAATATATCTTTTTTTATCGCACAATCAAATTAAAAGATTTGACAGAGTTAATTTCAGTGATCTCAATAGCCTGAGACATCTTAATATTAAGGGCAACCAGATAGCGAGTCTAAAGGATCTAGATTTTAGTGGTCTCAAAAGTTTAACAACTCTCACTCTCAGTGACAACCAGATAAAGAGTTTAGATGAAGCAGACTTCAGCGGTCTCCATAGCCTGACAACTCTCACTCTTGGTAACAACCAAATAACGAACCTAGAGGGGGTAGATTTTAGCAGCCTCAATAGTTTGACAACTCTCACTCTCAGCAACAACCAGATAAAGAGTTTAGAGGAGGTGAATTTTGGCGGACTCGACAATCTGAAAATTCTTAATCTTCAGGACAATCAGATAGTGAGCTTAAAGAATGCAGACTTCAGCGGCTTAGGTAGTCTGACATATCTCAATCTTGGTGGCAACCAGATAGAGAACCTAAAGGGGGTGGATTTCAGCGATCTTCATAGCCTGACACATCTCAATCTTAGCGGCAACCAAATAGTGAGCCTAGAAGGTTCAGACTTCAGTGGTCTTAATAGTCTGGGAGAACTGTCTCTTCAGATGAACCAGATAACAAACCTAAAGGGAACGAACTTTAACACTCTTGATAATCTAACTAATCTTTTTCTTACTGTTAACCAGATAGATACAATGAATTGGTTCAAGAGGGCATTATCTGGACTCAAAATTGATGATATTTTGACAATCTATATGTATGGTAACCCTGTCACAGGGACTGCAGAATACGATACGGTAACGGCTGAGATAAAGGAAGGTATAAACACAAACATTGGCTTTAAGCCTCCTCCATCAAATGCCACCAAGAAATGAAAATGGCGGACAAAAATTAAAGACCCTTCAGCCATTATTTTCTTCCCATTCTTCGATAGTTGTTTTATATTCAGTTTTTAACTTTGTTGTTTCTGACAATTTGTCAATTACTCCTTGAAGGGTTCCCATATAAAAAGCTGCTACTGCAAATATAATAATAATAGAAACTATTACTCCTAGGATAGTTTTTTTAGGGGGGGTAATGTCACTCATTTTAAAGACCTCCTTATGTTTTTTAATTATTTCTTAAGCTTTACTTAAGACTGATGTTATCTCTAAAGTTTCAAAAAGTCAATTTTTTAAATACATATAAAAGATGGAAGGATCTCGAATTAACCCAGATCCCTGTATAGTTAGGTTACAGGGATCTAAGTTAATCTTAATTTTTTTCAAATTTTATTTTAATCATGTTGGAGATTACAGCCTTAAAAATCATAGTTACACAAAAAAGACAAATAAAATTTAATTGAAGGAAATAAAGAGGAAGGTTGTATATAAAATACAGGAGAGAGTCATGGAGGATAAAATATGGAAATTACAAGGATATTTGATTGCAATGCTGAAACTTGTGTATATAACAAAAACAAACGATGTCATACCCCTGGTATAAATATAGGGGACGATGTACCATGTTGCGACACATTTATGGCTGGCTCTAGGAAGGCTGGATTTGATGATATTTCCGGTGGAGTAGGTTCATGTAAAGTAGATTCATGTTCTTTTAACCGTTCTTTGGAATGTTCTGCATCCGGGATTCACATGTCGGTTGTAGGAAATGAGGTAGACTGCCAAACTTATCGAAAAAAATAATGTAACTCTCTCTCCCTTAGCTGCCCCTGAGGCGGCTTTTTTAATAAAAACTAAATATATGAGAGTAAAGCAAAAGGAGGATGATAGATTTGAGACTAATCGATGAGATCAAATTAATATTGGAGGGTGCCGGTTATGAGTTTTTGGAGTCGGGGTCAAATCAAGCCCTGGAACATCCCAAGGAGATCAGGATTCGTTTTGACGGAGATGAATCGGTTGAGTTGGAACCTCATATATTCGAGGCAAATGACATAAAAAAATACCTTAAGGAATTTAAGATCATAGAGCATGATCCGGATGTCATCGATATCAAGACCGGGGAAACTCACAAGTCATACTATTCAATGATTATAGGGAGAAAGTAGGTCAAAAGAAGGGATCAGTTAGAATAGAAAGATCTTTGATTTTCAGCTTTCTTAGGTTAAAGTTAGTATGTAAAATTTTAATAGTGGAGGGGATCAGTTATGCATCATTTTATTTCAGGTTGTGACGAGAAAGGAATTGAAAAGATTAAAAAAATGGAGGAAGAAAATAACCTTCTTCTTATCGCTTACCGAGAATCGCACTATGATTATGATAAGCTGCCAAAAGAACAATTGCAAAAAATTTCTGAATTAGAAAAAGAATTAGGAGTACGAATAATAGCTCTTAAGAAGAAGTAAGGTTTATCTCTAGAAAAGGCTGATCCCGGGATCAGTTTTTTTTTCAACTTGCAAATTTTATTTAAATACAGTAACATTAAATCCAGAATACATTTAGAGAGGAGATGAAATGAAGATATATGCTGTTAGATTGACTGAAGGTATGGATTTAAAAGTTGAAATAGAAAGAATAGCTAAAGAAAGGCAGATCAAGGCAGGAGTCATCCTTTCCTCTGTAGGCTGTGTATCAAAGGCCAGATTTAGAGTAGCTGATGGTATAAATATTAAAGAGATTAAAGAAAATCTGGAGATCCTTTCACTCAACGGGACCATTTCTCCTAAAGGTGTCCATATACACATAAGCTGCAGCGATTCAGAGGGGATTAGTTTTGGGGGGCATCTTGCAGAAGGGAATATTATTAATACAACATGTGAGCTGGTTATAGGGATATTAGAAAATTATAAGTTTGATCGAGGGATGGATTTAAATACAGGCTATGAAGAATTGATCATCGAAAAAAAATCAGGCATAATTGACATAAAGTGAAATAATTGTTAAAATATTATAAATAATTTAACATCGTATAACTCCAATAATATGGTTTGGAGGTTTCTACCAGGTACCTATAATTCCTGATTACGAAGAGGGTCTGTTTTTACAGCTTTCTTTGTAATGGGAATTTTTTTTATTACTCAGAAATCTATAGATGGATCTAAACAATAGGAGGAATAAGAATGAATTTTAACAAAATGCCAAAAATAGATCTGCACTGCCACTTAGATGGAAGTTTAAGGGCTGAAACAGTTCTGGATATAATCAAAAAAAATAGGTTGGAATTAACCCAAAGTTTGGAAGGTATCAGAAAGCAGCTGACTGCCCCTTTAAGCTGCAGTTCACTGGATGAATATCTTAGATGTTTTGACCTGCCAATAGCTGTTATGCAGACTAAAGAAGATTTAGAGAGGGTATCTTTTGAACTTATGGAAGATGCTGCCATGGAAAATATAAAATATATAGAGATAAGATTTGCTCCCCAGCAGCATACTAAAGAGGGGTTGACTACAAAGGAGATAATCCAGAGTGTCCTGCAGGGGATGAGTAGAGCAGAAAAAATATACGATATAAAGGGGAACTATATCTTATCCTGTATGAGACACCTATCAGCTGAATCAGCTATGAAAATAGTTGAGGAGGGAAAGCAGTTCATAGGACAAGGAGTTGTGGCAGTGGATCTTTGCGGTGGAGAAGTGGCAGGATTTTGTCATAAATTTATCGAACCCATGAAAAAAGCAAGGGAATACGGGTATAGGATAACTGTCCATGCAGGAGAGACAGGCATAGGGCAAAATGTTGCCGATGCAATTGAATTGCTGGGAGCAGAGAGAATCGGACACGGAGTATTTATAACTAACAGCAGAGAAGCTTATAATCTGGTGAAGGAAAGAAAGATCCCTTTAGAAATCTGTCCTACAAGTAATATCCAGACTAAGGCCGTAAAAAATTATGGGGAACATCCAATATATGATTTCTATAATGATGAAATTATGGTAACATTAAATACAGACAATCGAACAGTTTCAGACACTACCATGACCGAAGAATGTATCCAAATAGAGAAAGCTTTTCATCTAAAAAAAGAAGAATATACAGATATATATCTCAACAGTGTAGAAGCAGCTTTTATCTCAGAGGATGAAAAACAAAAATTAAGGGAATATATAAAATAAAAGCAACGTGACGTTGCATCCAGAAATAAACAGTATTTTAGCCATGGAGGAGTTATGAAGATAAAAAAAATTACCCGGGGGATAATTGAAAATAATAACTATATTTTAATAAAGGGCAGCGACTGTTTAATCGTGGATTTAAGCGACTTTGATAGTATCGATGAGTATATAGAAAAATCCAGGTTAAATGTGTTGGGGATCCTGCTGACCCACACCCACTGGGATCACCTTTTGGGAGTGGATAAGTTTGTGGATAAGTACAAGGTTCCTGTCTACCTTAGTTCCAACCGGCCCAATTATATAATGGACGCAAATTTTGATTATACCATAAAAAAATATGGAGTAAGAACAAGGTTTGATATAGATAAGATCGACCTCAGGTATCTGGATGAGGGGAAGCAAAACATAGGAAATTTTGAATTCTCTGTAATAGATACTCCGGGACACACCACCTGCTCCATTGTCTATTATTTTGGGGCAGAGAAAGCAATGTTTACAGGAGATTTTTTGTTCAAAAAAACTATAGGTATAACCAATACGCAGCTGAGCAATAAGGAACAGATGAGAGAAAGTCTGAAAAAAATCAAAACATACCCCAATGACATCACCATCTATCCGGGACATGGAGAAGATACAAATTTAAAATATGAAAAAATCCATAACAGATATTTGAATAGATAGATAGATATAGTAATTCGTAAATAAAATTAGGGGGAGTCTGAGACTCCCTCTAATTTTATTTACTTCAATAACCTGCACTCCTTTAAGGTATACAACTTATAAGTGCTTTTTATGTATTTTATAGCTCTATTACATAAAACTTTACGCCTGTAAAAATTTTCAGGTTTTGTAGCTTCCTCTAAAAGCCCCTTATAAATAAGTACCTGCATGTCGTTGATGGCAGTTATATTACTGGGAGAAATCAACCTTTCTCGGGCTATCTTTATCAAAAGGATTTTATTTCTCTCATAGATATCCAGTTTTAAGATCATACGGTGAAACTTAGAAAAGGAGGTCGTTATCTCCTCTGGATAGATCTTATAAAATTCCTTTATCTCGTAGTAATTTTCAAAATCTTTCCTATTAAAATCTAAATTAGAAAAAAATATAGATTTATAGATCTCCGGTTTTTGAAATGAGCACTTACAAAAAAATTCCCAAATAAGAATTCCTTGCTCCAAGGAGTTTTCAGCCTCTGCAGTATAGCCATCCAACCCGGTTATATACTCATTTAAAAATTTTATAGAGGCCAAAAGGATTAAGTGGTCTAAATTTTTAAAATATGTATAAAGGGTTGCACTGTTGTAGCCGGTGATCTTGGCAACCTTTCTTATACTGACCTCTTCTAAGCCTTCTTCTTGAATAATAGTCATGGTGGCATCTATGAAAAGTCTTTTTACATTTAATTTTCGTTCTAGTCTGGTCATCTTTCCTCTCCTGTAAAATTATCTAGTTACTAACTAGTATATAATAAAAATTCCAAAATAAAAACAATTTTTATGAATTATTTTATTTGAAACTATCTCCTTCCTGCTATTCTTTATTTTTTCATCTACTAACATACAAGGTTTTCATAATATAAAAGGTTATTTAATATAGTTATTTGTTTCACACTTTTCCCTTAAATAACCTTATTTCAAAAAAAATAACTGCCAAAAAAAAATAAAACCAAAAAAAAACATACCCTATAAACTGTTTTTTTTTTGCATTTTTTGCAAAAGAGTTTAAAACAAAACAAAACGTTTAGAAAAAGTTGCAATTTAAGAAAAAAGTTTTTTATGCTGAACTCTATATTTTGCAAGGAGTTTGATAAAAAAATAACTTTGCCCTAAAAAATTATGTTGACTTATAAAAAATTATAAGGTATAAACTATTATAGAAAAAGTTAATCGCGATTAGAAAACTATCATGATTAGTGAATCATCTTGATTAGTAAGTTGGAAGGCGGGATTGAATTTTAACCTTGATTAAAAAAAAAACGAAAAAGAGGTGAAGTAATGAAACTTGAATTGGGTAATTTTTATGTGAAAGACGTTAAGTTTGGGGATATTACAGCTTATGAAAATGGTATTCTTACAATTAACAAGGAAGAAGCTTTAGCTTATGTTATGGAAGACGAGCATATTACTGAAGCAGATATCATTATCGCTAAACCAGGTGAAAGCAAGAGAATAGTTCCTGTAAAGGAAGCTATCGAGCCTAGATGCAGAGTAAATGGAAATCCAGTATTTCCAGGTGTAACTGGTGGAATGACTCCAGCAGGTAACGGAAGAACACATGCATTAAAAAATACTAGTGTTTTGGCAGTAGGAAAGCACTGGGGAAGTTTCGGAGACGGAATGATAGACATGAGTGGAGAAGGAGCAGATTTAACTTATTTCTCTAGACTTATCAATATTTGTCTTGTAGCTGATACAGATGAAGAATTTGAAAGATTTGAGCAACAAAAGAAAAACAAAGCATTAAGATGGGGAGCTATGAGACTTTCTGAGTATGTTGGAAACGCAGTTAAAGAATTAGAACCTGAAGATATGGAAACATTTGAGTTAGAGCCAATAATCAAAAGAGATGAAAAAACAAATGAACTTCCATCAGTTGTATATGTAATGCAGCCACAATCACAAATGGAAGAGTCTGGATACAATGACTTATTATATGGATGGGATACTAACAGAATGGTACCTACTTTCATGAATCCAAATGAAATCTTAGACGGAGCAATCATCAGTGGTTCATTTATGCCTTGTTCATCTAAGTGGTCTACATATGACATGCAAAACTGTCCTACAATCAAAGAGTTATACAAAGAGCATGGAAAGACAATCAACTTCTTAGGAGTTATCATGTCTAACTTAAATGTAGCAATGGAACAAAAAGAAAGAGCGGCAGCTTTTGTAGCTCAAATGGCTAAGTCATTAGGAGCAGACGGGGCTATCTTAGCAGAAGAAGGATACGGAAACCCAGATGCAGACTTTATCGCTTGTTTCGACGCTTTAGAAGATGCAGGAGTTAAAACAGTAGGAATCACTAATGAGTGTACTGGTAGAGACGGTCAATCACAACCATTAGTTGTGTTAAGTGAAAAAGCCAATGCAATTGTTTCTTGTGGAAATGTATCACAATTAATAAAGTTACCGGCAATGGATGAAGTAATTGGAGAATTAGCAGCATTAGGTAGAGATGGTTTATCTGGTGGATGGGAAGGCGACGAAAAATTAGGTCCTTCAGTAAGAGAAGATGGTTCAGTTATTTTAGAAAATAACTCAATGTTCTGTGGAGATCAAGTTCTTGGATGGTCTCAAAAAACAATGAAAGAATTTTAAGGAGGATTAAACAGTATGAAAAAAGCAATTTTATATATAAATCAATTTTTCGCTGGAATTGGTGGGGAAGATAAAGCCGATCACGCTCCAGAAATTAAAGAAGGATTAGTAGGACCTTCATTAGCATTAGACTCAGCATTAAAAAATGCAGAAGTAACTCATACAGTTATTTGTGGAGACAACTTCATGGGTTCTAATCAGGATGAAGCAGTAGAAAGAATTTTAGAATTTTTAGAAGGTAAAGAATTTGATATCTTCTTCGCAGGACCTTCTTTCCAAGCAGGAAGATACGGGAATGCTTGTGGAGTAATCTGTAAAGCTGTTAAAGAAAAATTTAATGTTCCTGTAATTTCATCTATGCATATAGAGAATCCAGGAGTAGAAATGTTCAAAAAAGAAGTTGTTATTTTCCCAGGTGGTAGAAGTGCCGCTGCAATGAGAAAAGACACTAAGAAAATGGCTGCCTATGCAGACAAAGTTTTAGCTGGAGAAAAAATTGGAACAGCTGAAGAAGAAGGATTCTATGTAAGAGGAATCAGACATCAAGTAATCGACTTCACAATGGAACCAGCAGCAGTTAGAGGAGTTAAAATGCTTCTTAAAAAATTAGCTGGAGAAGAATATGTAACTGAGTTACCTATTCCTAAAAGTGATAGAGTAGAAATAGCAGAACCTGTTAAAGATCTATCAACTGCTAAAATCGCATTTGTTACTACAGGTGGAATAGTACCAGTAGCAAACCCGGACAGAATTCAATCTGCATCAGCTACAAGATGGGGAATGTATGATATTAGTGAAATGCCAAGATTAGAAGGCGGAGTATTCAAAACTATCCATGCAGGTTATGATCCGGCAGCAGCAGATGCAGATCCTAACGTATGTGTACCTTTAGATGCATTAAGAGCATATGAAACAGAAGGAAAAATTGGAAGCATAGACTCACATTTCTATACAACTGTTGGAACTGGAACTACAGAAGCAGAAGCAGCTAGAATGGCTCAAGAAATGGTACCATTCCTAAGAGAACACAGTGTTGACGCTGTTATCATGACTTCTACATGAGGTACTTGTACTCGTTGTGGAACAACGATGGTAAAAGAAATAGAAAAAGCAGGTTTCCCAATTGTACAAATGGCAAACTTAGTACCAGTAGCTAAAACAGTAGGTGCCAATAAGATAGTCCCTACAATCTCAATTCCATATCCATTAGGAGATCCAAATACTTCTAAAGAAGAGCAATGGAAATTAAGATATCATAGAGTAGGAGTTGCATTAGATGCACTTGCTACACATATCGAAGATCAGACAGTATTTGAGGTTAAATTCTAAATAAATAGGGGGAGCAAACTTTGCTCTCCCATTAAATATAAATATATACGTATAAATATATATTTATATATATATATTTATACGTATATATTTATATATATATATTTAATTTTAAGGGGGGAATTATGAAATCAGACGTAGCAATAGAAAAAGACAGCAGTATGAAAAAAAGTGATGCCACATTTTATGTATCGATAGCTCTAACTTTAGCAATTGTATTATGGGGGCTAGTTTTACCTACAAGTTTTGAAAAAGCAGGAAATGCAACCTTTGGCTATCTTATAGCTAATTATGGGTGGTTATATACACTTTCCATGTCATCATTTGTTATATTTTGTGCTTACCTAGCATTCAGTAAATACGGGTCGATAAAATTAGGTCCTGACAATTCCAAACCAGAATATACTTTGGTATCATGGTTTGCTATGTTATTTTCAGCAGGAATGGGTATAGGATTAGTATTCTGGGGAGCAGCAGAACCTATGAATTTCTATGTTAATCCAATTATAGGAATTGAGGGAGGATCACCTGAGGCAGCAGCCTTTGCTATGCAGCAGTCATTTATGCACTGGGGTCTTCATCCATGGGCTAACTATTCAGTATTAGCTTTGGCTATGGCCTATATGCAGTTTAGAAAGGGAAAACCAGGCCTTGTAAGTAGTGTTTTTATCCCGGTTGTGGGAGAAAAAGCTGTTAAATCATGGTTTGGAAAGATGATAGATGTCTTTGCAATCTTTGCAACTGTTGCAGGAGTAGCTACATCTTTAGGACTTGGAACTTACCAGATAAATGCTGGTTTAAACTATTTATTCGGAGTACCGGAAACCAGTATGGTTCAAATAATAATCGTAGGTGTGATAACTGCTATCTTTATGTTCTCGGCTATGGCTGGAGTAGATAAGGGTATGAAATTCATATCTAACCTAAATGTAGGAGTAATCCTTTTAATGTTGGTTATCTGTTTCTTAGTAGGACCTACTCTATTGATCCTAAAAGTATTTGTAGAATCTTTAGGAAACTATATGGGTGGATTTGTAACTGCCAGTTTCGAGATGGGAACTTTTACAAATGACTCTTGGTATGGTGACTGGACGGTATTCTACTGGGCATGGTGGATTGCATGGGCTCCATTTGTTGGAAGTTTCATAGCAAGAATATCTAAAGGAAGAACAATCAGAGAATTTATTACCGGAGTATTATTAGCTCCTACCCTGGCTTCATTTATCTGGTTTGCAGTATTTGGAAGTATGGGATTAGAACAAGGAATGGATATTGCAAAAGAAGCCATAGCATCGACTCCTACAGCATTATTTGTAGTGTTGAGTAAATATCCAATGGGAATGATTATATCAATAATCGCAGTGATTTTACTTTGTACTTTCTTTATCACTTCAGCAGATGCAGCTACATTTGTACTTGGAATGTTAAGTTCTAAGGGAGATTTAAATCCATCTGTTGGAAAAAAACTTCTTTGGGGTGGAATTCAATCTGGATTGGCATTAGCTTTAATGTTAGCTGGAAGTAACGGACTCAAGATGTTACAGACCATATCTCTGGTGGCCGCCTTCCCATTCATATTTATAATGATTTTTGCAATGATTTCAATGATTAAATCATTAAAATCTGAAAAAATAGGGAACAGAGAACAAGCAGAACAAACAGAAGGAATAGAAATTGAACAAATAAATTAAAAAAAAATTAAAAAAAAATTAAAAAAACTATTGATATAATATTAAAAATGAAATAGAATAAACAAAATGAAATAGAATGAACAGGAGGATACAATGTCAAAAATATACGACCTTATAGTAATAGGAGCAGGGCCGGCAGGATTATCTGCAGCTCTGTATGCAGGAAGATCAAAGTTATCAACATTGGTATTGGAAAAGAGTAAGACAGGGGGACAGATTGTTATAACTCATGAAGTAGCAAACTACCCTGGATCTGTAAGAGAAGCTACAGGACCGTCTCTAATAGGTAGAATGGTAGAGCAGGTAAAAGAATTCGGTGCAGAAATCCAAGCTGACAATATAATCGATGTAGATTTCACAGGTGACATCAAAATTGTTAAAGGTGAGAAAGAAGAGTATTGTGCTAAGGCAGTTATTATTGCAACTGGAGCTACACCTAGAAAGATGGGTTGCCCGGGAGAAGCTGAATTTACTGGTAAGGGAGTTTCATACTGTGCTACATGCGACGCAGACTTCTTTGAAGATTTCGAAGTATTCGTAATCGGTGGAGGAGACACAGCAGTTGAAGAAGCAATGTATCTGACTAAATTTGCTAGAAAAGTAACTATAGTACATAGAAGAGATGAATTAAGAGCAGCTAAATCTATCCAGGAGAAAGCATTTAAGAATGAAAAATTAGCATTTATGTGGGATTCAACAGTTGAAGAATTAAGAGGTGACGGGATATTGGAAACAGCAGTATTCAGAAACTTAAAAACTGGTGAATTAACAGAATTCCATGCAGATGAAGAAGATGGAACA
Source organism: Psychrilyobacter piezotolerans (assembly GCF_003391055.1). NCBI lineage: Bacteria > Fusobacteriati > Fusobacteriota > Fusobacteriia > Fusobacteriales > Fusobacteriaceae > Psychrilyobacter > Psychrilyobacter piezotolerans. Next base: position 1,676 of record NZ_QUAJ01000048.1, on the reverse strand, counting down.
TTCGGATTATTCGCATTTGTTGGTTATGTACCGCATTCAGATACATTCAAAGGTCATATAGAAATGGATGACTGGGGATACATCAAAACAGACGACGAAATGAGAACAAATGTAGAGGGAGTATTTGCAGCAGGAGATATCAGACCTAAAGCACTTAGACAAGTAGTAACAGCAACTGCTGATGGAGCAATCGCAGCAACGTTAGCTGAAAAATATATGGAAGAAAAATTTTAAGGAGGATAAATTTATGTTAATCGTAGATAAGGGAACATTCGAAGAAGAAGTACTAAATGCAGAAGGATACGTATTAGTAGATTATTATAGTGACGGGTGTGTACCATGCCAGGCATTATTACCTGAATTAGAAGTAATAGCTGAAAAAAATGCTGATAAAGCTAAATTTGTAAAATTAAACACAAGTAAGGCAAGAAGAATGGCTATAAAGCAAAAAGTATTAGGATTACCTACAATAACTTTATATAAAGGTGGAGAAAAGGTAGCAGAGTTAACAAAAGACGATGCAACAGCTAAAAATATCGAAACTATGTTAGCAGAAAATATCAAGTAACAATAATTTATCAATTTTTACAGATTGATGATTATTATATAAATAATTGAGAAATGCAACAAAAATATTATTTTTATAGGATCAATGTATTCATTTTAAAAGTATTAGGAGGAAATAAATTATGTTCGAAAATAAAAAGTTAATAATAGTAGGAGATAGAGACGGAGTACCTGGGGAAGCTATAAAAGCTTGTGCAGAGACTATTCCTTCAGTAGAGGTAATATTTGCTTCTACAGAATGTTTTGTCTGAACGGCAGCAGGAGCAATGGATTTAGAGAATCAAAAAAGAATTAAAGATTTCGCAACTGAATATGGACCAGAAAACTTAGTAGTTATATTAGGAGCAGCAGAAGCAGAGGCATCTGGATTAGCTGCAGAAACAGTAACAATGGGAGACCCTACATTCTCAGGAATATTAGCTAACGAAGCGTTAGGATTATCAGTATTCCACGTATTAGAAGACCAATTCAAAGGTGCAGTAGATGCTGACGTATTTGAAGAGCAGGTAGGAATGATGGAAATGGTATTAGAAGTAGAAGAAATCGTAGAAGAAATGAACGAAATCAGAGGAGAAGGTTGTAAATACCTTTAATTTCTCGCAAAACTTGTAATAACTAAACCAGCAACAAAAACAAAAATAACTAAAAAACTAAGAGATCATATTCAAAACCGTGTCCTATGCAGGGCACACAACAAATCTTTAATTAAAATAATTCTTAAAAAATCCATTGAACAAATGGCTCAGGATGAGCCTATATGATAATAAAATAACTCTTCCTTATTAATAAAAATTGAGGTAAGAAGTGTCAGTAACAAATTAAAATTTAAAAGTCTTATAAAAATAATAATAAATTTCTTAAATTATTAGATCCAATAATCTTCTAATTAAAATATAGAAGACAAATAAAAATTAAATAATTAACCTAAAATAAGGGGGAAGAGTTATTGTCTCTTTCCCTTATTTTTAATAGCTTTAAAAATAAATAAATAAATTATAATAAATAATCGGAGGAATAAAAGATGAATTTTGCAGTTTTAAAAGGAGCAGCATATTGTTTAGTGCATACTCCAGACATGATCTTACACAACGGAACTACACAAACAGTTG
>NZ_QUAJ01000047.1 GCF_003391055.1 Psychrilyobacter piezotolerans | reverse complement strand
TTTGCTATTTTGGTTAAACTTCATGTGGATACCTCCGTAAAATATTAGGGTTTAGTCGTCTTAATTTTACATCGAGGTATCTTTTTTTTTCAACCATTTACTTTTTTATTATACAGGAATGCTCCTTTTATTCCATTAATATACTTAGTATTATAACATAATTTTATTCATATCTTATTTTTTCTTTGAATCCGGCCCATTTTTAAGTTATGACTAAAATCCACCTTTTAAAGAGGTCTGATTCTAATAAAATTTAATCGATAATATGAGAATTAAGCTTCTATATATGCTAGAATATAAATATAAACATAAAAAACAGGTGTTATTTTGAAATTTTAAAGGAGGCAGAATGAAAGTTATTAATCCATATTTAAAATTAGAGGAATATGTGAGTTCCATAACCCACCTATTGGGAGCCGGGATGGCAATAAGCGGCCTGGCTTTTCTAATCATCCATGCTGTACAAGAGGGAGGGATAAAACAAATTATAGGTTTTACTGTTTTTGGTCTTTCAGCTATATTTTTATATCTTATGTCGGGAATATATCATATCCTTCCTGTGGGAAAATATAAAAAAATTTTCAAAATATTAGATCACTCTGCTATCTATGTACTTATATCCGGATCATATACTCCATTTTTGCTGATCTTAGGAGGTATTACAGGGTGGGTAATCCTGGGTATTCAATGGACTTTAACCAGTCTGGGAATTTTATTTAAAATTAAATTTGCAGGCAGATTCCAGACAACCTCCACTCTGATCTATCTATTTATGGGATGGATGATAGTCTTTGCATTTGGAAACCTAAGGAGTAGTTTAAACTCGGTATCACTAATACTGCTCATAGCCGGGGGTATTTCTTATTCTGTAGGAGCCATCTTCTACTCCATGAAAAAAGTTAAATATACCCATGTCATATGGCATTTTTTTGTAATAGCAGGGACCACCCTTCACTATCTGTCTGTATACCATTCCATATAAATATATCCATGCAACGTGACGTTAAAAAAGAGACTGCCGGTTTAAGATTTAGGCAGCCTCTTTCTTTAATAATTTTGCACATTCCTTAAACCTTGGGCAGATATACTGTAAATACACTCCCTGCTCCTTCGGTACTCTCTATTTCCAGAGTTCCCCTATGAACTTCCACCAGGTGGGAGACGATGGAGAGACCCAATCCTGAGCCGGATTTTTTAGTGGTCCTGACCTTATCTTCTCTAAAAAATCTTTCTGTAATCTTCTTTAAATTCTTATCTTTAATCCCAATTCCTGTATCTGAAATCCGAATTCCGATCTTATCTTCCAGGATAAAAGAGGTGATATTTATCTCTCCTCCATCCTTGTTATATTTAATAGAATTGGATATTATATTTAAAAATATATCCCGAAGGAGTGATTCCTCACCTAAAACCTCTATCTCGCTGTCTTCTAACTGACAGTTTAAAGTTATTTCTTTTTCCAGGGTGAGGATATCCATAAATTCACATAATTCCAGGATCATCTTTTCTATCTTTACAGGTCTAAAATGTTCCTCCAATGATTCCGGATTTTTAGTAAAAATTAATAATTTTTGAATAATATTATTTAACCAGTTAACTTCATCCAATACCTTTCCCAGGTCTTCCTGGTATTCTTCCACAGTTCTTTCACTGCTGAGCTCCACCTCTATCATACTTTTAATAGACATAATAGGTGTCTTCAGCTCATGACTGACATTATCTGTAAATTCACTTATTCTAATAAAACTATTTTCCACCCTGTCTAACATGGAATTCAGAGTAAATATCAGATTTCCTATACTATCATTTGTAGAGGTGATTTCAATCCTTTTAGATAAATTTTTACCTTTAATATCGTTGGCCGAGTTAGTTATCTCATTTAATCCCATTAAGAGGGTGTCAACTATGTTATTGGTATTATAATAGTTCCAAATTACAGCTAAAAAACTCATCATAACAAAAGTTATAATCAGCCATGAAAGATAAAGATTTATATCTGAAACATCCCTGATAAGTGCGTAGATATATGGTTTGTCTCCATTGGTAAAACGCCCTATTAAAACTCTTTTATTTTCAACAGTGGCATATAGATTTTTTTCCAGATCAACATTTTTTATAAGTTTCGTTAGAGCTTTAGAATTACTAAAAACAAAGGCATCGTCACTTATTTCTACATACACAGGCTTTTTAGCTTCTGCGTCTATTACTATAATATCTAAACGTACAGGAAGAAGATCCAGGTAATCTATAACCCTATTGGCTTCAAAAACTACCCCTTCCTCCTTTAGGAGATATTGAAATACCGCAGCCTCACTGGCTAACTCTTTATTCACATAATTTTTAAATAAACCAGAAGTTAAAAAAAAGACTCCTGTAAAAATAATTCCCAGTGCAATAAAATTTCGAACACTGCTTTTAACCATAGTTACAAATATTAAATTATTTTTTCTAAAGTTAGTTCTAAAGTTAATTAATCTTTTAATATATACCCAACTCCTCTGACAGTATGGATTAATTTTTTATCAAATGCTTTATCAATTTTTTTTCTCAAATGATTTATATATACATCCACTACATTTGTATCGGAAATAAAGTTGATATTCCATACTTTTTCTGTGATCATCATACGAGTTAAAACAGTATTCTTATTTTCAATAAAGTATTCCAACAGATTAAATTCCCTGCTTGTCAGGTCTATTATCTGCCCATCCCTGGAGACAATTCTTTTGACTAAGTCCATCTTTAGATTTTCAGCTGTCAAAACATTATCGTTCCCCTCGGTGCTCCTTCTGAATATAGCTCTGATCCTGGCCAACAACTCAGAGAAAGCAAATGGTTTTACTAAATAATCATCTGCTCCTGCATCTAATCCCACAACTTTATCCTGAATCTGATCCTTTGCTGATATGAGGATTATATGTGTATTGTCTTTTTGCTTCTTCAAATATTTTACTACCTCTATTCCATTTTTTTTAGGGATCATAATATCCAGTAATATTAAACTATAGTCATTGTTTGTAGCATAGCTTATGGCATCTTCTCCATTATCTACAGCATCTACATCATACCCTGCTTCTAAAAGCCCCTTGGTTATATAGTCCGATATCTGTTTTTCATCTTCTACCAGTAATATTTTCATCTTTTCACTCCTCTGTATCCCCTTCAATAAATCAAATATTTATTTTAAAGGGAATAATAATTTTTAAGTAATTTTTTTAAATTCATAAGGTCTTCTACCCCACATAGTTCACGAATGGAGTGCATTCCAATCATTGCCAATCCTAAATCCACAGCATTTATATCCAGATGGGTAGAAGAAATAGGCCCTATTGTAGACCCCCCCGGTGTATCCGATCTATTTACAAAATATTGATATGGAATTCCATTGGGTTCTAATATTTGTTTTACTACAGCCAGTGAATATGCATCTGAAGTATAAGATTGATTAGCGGTAACTTTCAGAGCCACACCATGGTTCATCTTAGGTCTTACTATGGGATCTGTCTTTTGGTTCTGAGCCGGATGAACTGCATGAGCCCCGTCTACAGACAGCATAAATGAATTTGACAGTGCACAAAAGAATTCTTCCCTGTCCAGCCCTAAGGATATAGACACCCTATCCATGGCATTTAAGAGCATATTTGAGTCTGCCCCCTGCTTAGTACTGCTTCCTACCTCTTCATTGTCAAAACAAGCCAGTACATTTACACCATTAAAATCTTCTGCTTCAAGAAAGGCATCCAGACCAACATAGAGTGCTCCTAAATTATCTATCTTTGCAGCGGAGATCATCTCCTCATTTAATCCTACAAGAGTTCCCTTTTCAAATTCATACAGGTACAGGTCAAAGTCCAAAATCTCAGCCAGGTCTATATTATTTTCCTCAGCTATTAATTTCAATAGGAAGTTTTCCTTTTCCAGTTCCTCATTTACCAGTGTTAAAATAGGCAGAGTGTCGTTTTGTTTGTTCAATTCAACTCCTTTATTTACCTCCCTGTTTTGATGGATAGCAAGGTTGGGAATGATCAGACATGGCTTGTCTATATTTACTAAGATTGTTTTAGGTTTGAAAACATTCTCTGATCTTACAACTACCCTTCCTGCAATACTCAGAGGTCTGTCCAGCCATGTGTTCAAAATAGGCCCCCCATATACCTCTGTATTTAATCTAAGGTATGAATCTCCTACCATCTCTGGGTTGGGTTTTATTCTGAACCCTGGAGAATCCGTATGGTTCCCCGATATTTTAAATCCGCACTCATTTAATTTTCCATTTCCAACAGAGAATGCAATAAGTGAAGAATCATTTTTTGTGAAGAAATATTTCCCATTAACTTCTAATTTCCATTTTTCAGATTCTAAGATCTCTTTATATCCATTATTTATCAATATATCAGCAGTATTTTTCACTGCATGAAATACCGATTTTGAAGAGTGGGAAAAGTTGATAAAGTCATTTGCAAGTTTTTTCATTTTATTCCTCCTAAAATTATATACTTATTTTTATCCTTATATTATTTATACAATATTATTCCTAAAATTAAAATAGTTTAATCCTTTAAATTCTTTAAATTATTAATTTTATCTTTTAATTCTTGTATTTTTCTTTCCTTTTTTATCCCCTCTACATCCTTGAAAGACAGCTGGTATTCCTTATTTTCACTCAAATTACCCAGATTTATCCCCAATAATTTAATCTTATCCTCTAAATTGATCTCTTCCAGGAGTTCAGCCAATAATCTTTTTAGAATTTCTATATTTTGAGTGGATATATTGATACTTTTAGACCTGGTTATAGTTTTCCTGTCCAGATACCTCACTTTTAAAGTTAGAGTTTTTGTATGAAATTTCTGATATTTCAGCCTTTTATGAGTTTTCTCCAAGAGACTTAAAAATTCAGACCATATAAATTCCCTGTCTTCCAAAGGAGCCGAATAAGTTCTCTCATTGCTGATAGAGTGTGTCTTTGATTCTACAGACACCTTCCTGTTATCAATCCCCCTGGAATACTCATAGATCATCTCACCTCTGTTGTATCCCAATATACTCCTCAGCTCCTGCAGTGACATCTTTAAAACATCGGATACCCTTACAAGATTTTTCCGGCCCAAAATCTCCTGGGTTTTCTTTCCTACCCCCGGTATGAGTTTTATCCCCTTATCCCACATGAAATCGGCGAACTCATCCAGATCCCTGATAAATGTCGTTCCTCCGGGTTTTTTAGCATCACTGGCTAATTTTGCACTGAGTTTGTTATACCCTATTCCAATAGAACAGGTTAATCCTGTATTTTTTAATATACCCCGTTGAAATTTCAGGGCAAACACTTCATAGGATGGATAATTTTTTATAATATCTGTAATATCTACAAACCCTTCATCCAAAGCTATAAATTCTACCTTATTGGTCAGTCTTAAGACCAAATTTTTTATCTGTTTAGAAACTCTGCTATACTTTTCCTTATCAACTTTTAGGTATATCCCATAGGGACAGAGCATCCTGGCCTTGGTGACACTCATTGCAGAGTGCAGCCCATATTTTCTGGCTTCATAGTTACAGGTAGTTATGACACTGGTCCCTACAATTACAGGTTTACCGGCAAGACTGGGGTTATCCCTGATCTCTATAGATGCATAAAATGCGTCCATATCGTAGTGAAGGATAACTTTTTTGCTATTTTTCATATCCTTCCTCCTGTTCAAACACCATAAACTCGTCAATAAATATAGGACTATTATATCATATGAGTGGATACAATGGGAATATACAAAAAAAAAACACCTAATACAGGTGTTTTTCTAAAATTCTAAAGTTATTATTTTATCATTCTTTAAGCTTTCCTTAACATCGATTATTCTCTGGTTGCTGCTCCCTCTAAAATGCAGTTCCGGATGATAGTCGGTTTTTTGAAATTTACCATCCACCAGTACATCTATATAGTCCAGACACTCCCTCATAACAGGATCTGTCAATAGATTTTCAAAGGTATAACCCGTATAGGACCATATGTTTTTATGGGTTCTGGCCTTTATCTCTCCTAGAAACTTTAAAAGTTCCTCCGGGTTAAAAAATGGATCTCCTCCAGACAAAGTGATCCCGTCCAACATGGAGTTGCCGTTTATCTCCCTTGCTATTTCATCCATGTATTCCTCGTCTAAGACCCTGCCTATGTCGCCCTTCCATGTCTCGTGGTTGTGACAGCCTTCACAGTAGTGGGTGCACCCTGAGAAGTAGATGGAGTATCTGAATCCGAACCCGTCGGAGATTGTTTCTTTAAATATCTTTATTATTTTCAATGTTATTCCTTCTTTCTTCTTATTTATTTTGCTCGTTATCCAACTCTTTCCCTGTTGGCGTTTATAACCCTTCTTTCACGATTACTTCGGTTTCTTTATCACATTTAAAAATTTTTCTAGTTAGAATAATTTTAATACTCGTAATCGGGAAACCGTAAGAAAGAAGAGTCAAATCTACTCTTTCCTTGTTGGCGTTTTCCCTTCGTTAAGGAAAATTATAGTATATATTTACTGCAATTTAAAATTACCTATAAATTCAATATGATCTTTAATGATAAATCGATTTTCTTCAAAAATTTTAGATATTATAGAATCATTTTCATAACTCCTTATTGAGGATGTAGTTTTTTTAGAAAGTCTTTCATTTATTTTTATTAATATTTCTTCGATTTTTTCTTGAAAATTTTCGTCTTTTATTTCAACCCAATTTAAATTCTTATTATAATTATCAACCATAATTTTCTTTTCTTCATCACTTATACCTTGACTAACTAAACCACCGTTCAAAATAGTCCCAAATATATTTGGTCTACTTGACATTAAAATATTATAGACATCATTATATTTTTGATTCAAACAAATAAAGTATGCATACATTGAACCTAATACAATCTCAATAGCATCAGACGAATCATTAATAGAGTCATAAAAAGAAGTTAAAGGTAATATTAATTTAATTTTATAAAATAATTTTTCTAAATCTCTTAAGCTTATCTCTTCCATTTTTGAAAAATTACTGATAACTTCCCAAAAATATTTAGTATTTTCAATATTCTCGTCTAAATGATGTTTCTCCATTAAATAATTGATATAATTATCTTTACTTAGATTAGGTAGTGAATAATCTAAATCTATAAATCTCCTCAAATATCCCTCTGAATCCATGCCATTCCCATAAATTGTGGATACAGAATGAGATAGCTGTTCTTTATCTAAAGATAAAACAAAGATATATCCCTCTACTTCAAATAAATGTTTTATTTTCTCAAGAGTTTCAATAGCATAATCAGGTCTGCATCTGTCCAATTCATCTATAAAAAATATAACTTTTTTTACGTTTAATTTTTCTTTAATTTTAACTAAATCTTTCTGTATATTTTCTTTTATTTCTTTGTATTTTTGGTATTGATTAAATAGCTCTCTTTTCTCCGTCGCTTCCAACTCATTATAAAGTTTTTTCAAATCCAATATCCCTAATGTTTTTGATTTCACTAAATTTACAGCTAAATCTCCAATAATACTTTTAGTGACTTTAACTAAATCTTTTTTATTGACATTTTTTATCTCATCAAGATGTTTATCAAGTTCACCAATTAAAGCAAGAAGTACATCTCCGTGAAAATCATTCTCCCAGGCATTAAAATAAATTGTAAAAATATCTTCCGATTTTTCTAACCTAAGCTGTTTTTCCCACATCTTAATAAAAGTAGTCTTTCCAGTACCCCATGGCGAGTCTATTCCAAAAACAAATCCCTTTTTACAATTAGTTCCTTCAATTATTTTAGTCAAATTATCTGCTATAGGTTTTCTTTTAAGTTTACAGTTTAAAAATGGATTTTTATCACTTATTTTTACATCATCAGTTTTTTCTAAGAAACTCATCGATCCCCTCCAAATTCTTCTCTACTTTAGTACTTTAGCTTCGGTTTCCTTATCACATTTAAAATTAAGTTTCCATCTTTCACCGCTAGCTTTGGTTTCTTTAACGAAGAGAAACCATAAGAAAGAAGAGTTTAAACCACTCTTTCCTTGTTAGCGTTTTCCCTTCGTTAAGGAAAACTATAGTGCATAAATGATTGTAAAAAAAATTTATATTTCTCCCTTTATCTCCTCAACTACACCCTCAACATCATCTCTAACTTCAGCATTGCTAAATCTAAGAGTTTTTATTCCCAGTTCTTTCATATACTCTTCCCTGACATGGTCATACTCTAATCCCTTTTCGATATAGTGCTGTCCACCATCAATCTCAATAACGATCCTTAATTTAGGGCAGTAAAAATCAACAATATATTCTCCAATTCCATACTGCCTGCGAAATCTAACTCCTAATTGATCTTTTCTAATATTTTTCCATAGCAGTTCTTCTTCTAGGGTCATATTCTGTTTCAAATTATTTCTTTTATCTTTAGTAGAACTCTTATTAAATAATTCCATAATACCCACCTCAAAATAATTTTTCATCTTTCACCACTAGCTTTGGTTTCTCTTCACTCAATATTCCTACGTTGGTTTCCTTTGCGAAGGGAAACCATAAGAAGGAAGAGTCAGAACGACTCTTTCCCTGTTGACGTTTTCTCTTCGTTAAAGAAAACTATAGTATATATCTGTATGTATTTCAAAATTCTTCTTTCACTCTTAGCTTTGGTTTCTCCTCACTCAATATTCTAACTTTGGTTTCCTTTGCGAAGGGAAACCATAAGAAGGAAGAGTGAGGAAGAGTTCCCCTAAACTAAAGAGGGAATTATCAAAATTCCCCCTCTACAATAATATTTTATACTCTCAATCTCTGCTTTGGTTTCTCCCTACCAGGGAGAAAACTAGAAGGAAGAGGGTCTAGTTATGCTTTACTCTGTCCTGTTCCTCAGCCTGTTTATATGAGTTCCATCCGTCTAAATCTCCAGTTAGGTAACCTGTGATCCTTCTGGTTCTGGATATCTCTTTTCCTCCACATACCGGGCATGTACACTCTATGATTCCTTTGAATCCGCAAGATTTACATCTGTCTACAGGATGATTGATCGATCCGTATCCGATTCCCTCCTGCTGCATAGCACGAACTATCTTCATAATAGCCAGGATATTTTTCTTAGCTTCTCCGTCTAACTCTATATATGTAATATGTCCCCCACGAGTAAGCTCATGAAATGGTGCTTCCCTCTTTATCTTTTCCATAGAAGATATATCTTCCTTCACATCTACATGGAATGAGTTGATATAGTAATCCCTGTCATTTACACCTTCAAAGGTACCAAACTTCTCACGGTCTATCTTTGTAAATCTTCCAGATAACCCTTCCGCAGGAGTTGCCAGAGCTGAGAAATTTAACTTATGTTCCTTACTCTTTTCTGCAGCAATATCCTTGATGTCAGAGACAGCCTTATACAGGGCATTATATGCCTTGTCGTTCTTTCCATGACCTTCACCATAGAGAGCCATCATTGCATTATGACCACCGATAAATCCTATACCTAACGTCCCTGATGCAAAGGTATCCCTGACGTCATCATTGGGGTTCAGGTTCTGCCCCCCATCCCAGATACCGTTTTCCATCATAAACGGGAATTGTCTGGCTACTGCCGAACCTTGGAATTCAAACCTGTCTTTTAGCTGGGAAGCTACAAAGTAAGCCATCTCCTTTACGTTTTTGTGGAATAACTCTACAGCCAGTGTTTCAAGTTCCGATGAGTTCTCTCCTAATTTTTCTACAGCTTCCTTTCTGGCTTTGATAGCCAGTCTGGGCATGTTGATAGATGTAAACGATACATTTCCACGGCCAATAGAAGTCTTGTCTCCTCTGACATTTTCAAATACCCTGGTTCTGCATCCCATTGTAGCTACTTCATATAAGTATCTGTCAGGATCATTTATATCCCATTTTTCATGGAAGTTAAACGGTGTGTCTAAGAATACGAAATTAGGGAATAATCTCTTAGAAGTAACTTCACAGGCTCTGATAAAGAGATCAAAGTTAGGAGTTTCAAACTCTAACTCTCCCTTAGCTGCTTTTGCCCAGTTATTTACAGCTAATTCAAAGTCTTTTTCCGAAAAAGATATTCCTGTCTTTACTTTGAATATTTGAATAGGGAATACAGGTGTCTCAGAGTCTCCTAATCCTTCTTCAGTAGCTTTGAATAACTCCTCTATAACCATTCTACCCTCAGCAGAGAAATCAGTACCATAGTTGATAGAACTGAATACTACCTGGTTTCCCCCTCTGGAGTGCATGGTGTTTAAGTTATGGATAAATCCTTCCATAGCCTGATGGGTTTCATTCTTCGTATCTGCATAGGCAATTTTAATTAATTTATCGACAGTTTTCATGTCCATTCCTAATTTTTCAGCTAATATATTTTTAACATCTTCACTGACAGATATGGTAGTGATTGAATTATTTATAATCTCTTTTAATTCATTATTTTTGTCCTCAATATAATCTGCATCTAAAAATGTCAGTGATCTGTATCTAAGGTGTCTTCTAAATGATTTCAATACTCCTGGAGCCATGAAAAAATCAAATGCTGGTATAGCCTGACCGCCATGCTGTTCATTTTGGTTTGTTTGGAATATTATAGTTGCCAGTGTAGCATATGTTGAGACAGATTTAGGCTCACGGATCTTTCCATGCTTTGATTTAAATCCATTTGTAAATAATTTTTGCAAGTCGTATTGTACGCAGGTAGAAGTTTTTGTAGGATAATAATCTAAGTCATGGATATGAATATCTCCAGCCATATGGGCATTTGAATATTCAGGATTCAATAGATATTTATGTGTATAGTCCTTTGTAGTTTCACTTGCAAATGTCATCATTTGACCGGCAGGAGTATTACCAGCCATATTTGCATTTTCATTGTTTATATCGTTTTTTTCCACAGTAACTATACCATCGAAAGATTTTTTTATAGTCGTTCTCTTGTGTCTCTCTATATTTCTCATATCTCTGTACAAGATATAGTTTTTAGCCATATCCGGATATGTTTTCATCAATTCTTTTTCTACAAGATCTTGGATCTCTTCAACTTTCAGATCTTTATTTAAATCTACTATTTTATTTACCACTTCCAGGGCAAATTTAGTACTGACATCTTCCTTGGAAGCAATAGCTGCCTTGTTTATGGCACAAATTATCTTATTTGCATCAAAGTTAACTTTTTTACCATCTCTTTTAACTACTTTCATTTAACATCACTCCACTATATTTAGTTAATTCCAATAAAAATATTACCACATATAGTAAAAAGTGTCTAACCCATTTTACAAAATAGGAGTATATAAAATTTATATATTTAGGTTTAAGATTGATAAATAAGGGGTAGAAAAAGATTAAAAAACAAAAAAAAAAGTCTTCCTTGACATAGGAGTTTTTTGTTTTCTAAAAATTTTAAAAAAAACTTATGTTATTTCCATATTTTTCTAAAATAAATAATTTAGTCTCCTTGCTTTTGGCCAGCTCAGAAAATTCAATGATTTTTTTATTTTTGATCATTTTTTTCCTGGAAACTATTACATTTATATATTTTTTATTAAAACTCTCCAAAAATAACGAATCTGTTTGCGGAGTATACCCCACGCTAAAAGCTGTCCCTCCAGTTAAAATCACATAGTCAGCAACTTCTAAAAACCTGGGCAATGTGGAACTCTCAACTCCTACAATCTCTATTTTAAAAGGGTTGGAGAATATTCCTTCTATTGTAATTTTTTTCCCATAATCCAGCTTTATGAGTCCCATCTTTTCTAAAAAAATCAATGCTCTCTTTTTATTGGATGGATCACAAGGAACAGCTACGACAGCTCCTATCGGCATACTTTTGATGGAATTATGCTTTTTTGAGTAGAGCCCCATGAGTTCTCCATAGGTTTCCCCTATGGAGCTGATGGAGGTATTATTTAAGTCATTATATGAATTTAGATAATCTAAAGTCTGAAAAATATTAACATCGATTTTTTCATTTAAAAGATCTCTATTTAAATTTTTATCATTTTCATACCTGACCAGTTCTATATCCAGGGTTTCATCCTGTTCCATTATAAAATTTACTAATTCAGCATTAAATTCCGAACCCACTCCTATTTTCAGAGGAGCAGAAAACAAAGTTAAACTAAGGAGGAAGAACAGACTAATTTTTGGTATGAAAACTGACTTCTTTAAGTTTATCACCTATATCACTCCTAAAAAAATAATCAAATTTAATCAGATAATATCTCAATAATTTTTCATTGTTGCTATATTTTTTACATATGTCGATAATACTGGTAATGGCTGATTTCATTAAAATCATAATAAAATCTTCATCGATATTTTCATCCTTAACACCGCTTTTTCTTTTATGAGCCAGATATTTTTCCCATCTTATCTCCACCAGCTCCTCCAAAAAATTCTCATATTTTGTTCCTGCAGAGGAGTCAAAAAGAATAAAAAATTCCATAGGTTTAGAGGTAGCTAAATTTATATAATTATTTAAAAATACCCTGGGTTTTTGATTTAAATCAGAGGATATCTTCTTCAGATCCTCATGAATATGGTTATATTTAAGAGTTGAATACAGTTCAAAGACTATGTCGTCAAAAAGTACTTCTTTATTTTCATAATATCGATATATATTTCCAATTGGGACTTTGGATTTTTTCGATATTTCTTTCATGGTTGCTCCCCTATATCCATTTTCTTTAAAAACTTCCATAGCTCCCTGATAGATCTTATTCTGAACTTCTTTCTTCTTGATTTGCACCTTTCGATCCCCCCTTTAAAGAGTGTTTGTTAATATTGTAAAGTACTCCGATAGAAAACAGGGTGGTCCACAGAGAGGTCCCGCCATAACTCATAAGAGGCAGGGGTATTCCCGTGACCGGCATAAGTCCGGTAACGACATATACATTCATTATTATTTGGCTGAATAAGTAGCCCGTAATTCCAATGGCTAAGTATTTACCAAAGTGGTCACAAGCTGATTTTGCAATGGTTGTTCCTATCTGCAGGATAATTATATAGGTTAAAAACATGATGGAAACTCCTACAAATCCCCATTCCTCTCCAACAGAAGCCATGATAAAATCTGTATGTATCTCTGGAAGATAACTGTACTTTTGAGTTCCATTTCCCAGTCCCTTACCAATAAGTCCGCCATTTCCTACAGCTATGAGAGATTGTTTTATCTGATACCCGTCTCCATTGTCATAATCATCATAGATTACACCATTTACATAGGCTTTTATCCTCCTATTTCTATAGGAGCTGTCATCTCCTATAAAGTATGCATAACTTCCATAGGTTATTCCTATCACGACAATTACAGCGATAAATTTAAATATATGTTTCAATTCTATATCTGAAAAAAATATCATGATAAATGAGATAGCTATATAGTGCAGGGCTGTTCCCAGGTCCCTTTGAAAAAAAACAGATAAAACAAAGAATAATACAAATGGAAATATAGTGTATATCACATCCTTATTTTTGTAATTTCTCTGCTTACAGGCATTGAGTCCCTTGGCGATTAAGATGATATATGCAATTTTTAACAGCTCAGAGGGCTGCAGTTTAACAATTTTAAAATCTATCCAACGTCTGCTCCCATTCCTAATTGGCACCAGGGAATCGATCCCAAAGGCCGTTCCTATGGCAACAACTCCAAATAAAATAAATGTAAGGATAACTATTAGTTTAATGGCTTGTTTTTTTTCATACCATCTATAGTTAATTCCTAACCCCATAAATAAGGGGACTATCCCAGCTAAAAGAAACAAAAATTGCCTCTTTACAAAAAAATATTCTGTTTTATAAAATCTCATAGAGGTATAAAAACTCGCACTGGCTATATTTAAAAGACTGAATATTGCCAAACCCAGGGTAGCTATGATGAGTATCCATCCCCTGACCTTAATAAAGGAATTTACGGACCTATCCCCTATTTTTTCTTCTATTTCGGAATTTTGTCCATATAAACTCTGATTTTTTATTTTCATAAATTTCCTCCTAAAAATACACCCTCAATAATGTAGTTTATATTATACCCTATAAAAAAGTAGAAGAAAACAAAAAATATATAAAAAAACCAGCTGTTAACAGCTGGTTTAAATTTTAATTGGTGGCGGGAGCAAGATTTGAACTTACGACCTTCGGGTTATGAGCCCGACGAGCTACCAGGCTGCTCTATCCCGCGGCATGGATTTTTTTATCAATTAAAAGTCTTTGGAGCGGGAA